>CAMWSM010000021.1 GCA_947176915.1 uncultured Porphyromonadaceae bacterium
AGAATTATAAGAATTATAAGAATTATAAGAATTATAAGAATTATAAGAATTATAATCTAACTACTTTTAAGAAACGTTGAAGATTATTTAACAGTGGAAATTAAGCGTTTTAAGTTAATAAGTACTATTTTTGCATTTGAATTTGATAACCCAATATTGAGAATAAACAAAATATAAAAACACTATATGAACGAAACTGTGAATATCAGAGAGTTAAATGATCTGATTGCCTCCAAAGCTAATTTCCTAAGCATGATCCGTAACGGTATGGATCGCCGCATTGTCGGTCAGAAACATCTTGTTGACTCCCTATTGATAGCTTTACTCTGCAATGGACACGTTCTCCTCGAAGGTGTCCCCGGTCTTGCCAAGACCCTCGCTATAAAGACTCTCGCAAGTCTCGTTGATGCTAAATATAGCCGAATCCAGTTTACTCCGGACTTGCTTCCTGCTGACGTTATAGGCACTCTCATCTACAGTATAAAGAATGAGAGCTTTGAAGTGAAGAAAGGTCCTATCTTCGCCAACTTCGTCCTTGCCGACGAAATTAACCGTGCTCCGGCAAAGGTGCAGAGTGCCCTTCTTGAGGCTATGCAGGAGCGTCAGGTTACCATTGGCGACGAGACTTTCCCGCTCGACAAGCCATTCCTCGTTATGGCGACTCAGAACCCTATTGAACAGGAAGGCACATATCCTCTTCCTGAAGCGCAGACCGACCGTTTCCTCTTGAAAGTGGTTATTGGCTATCCCTCAAAGAATGAGGAGAAAGATATTATACGTCAGAATATTCACGGTGTGCAGGCTCCCATTCTTCCCGTTGTTACTCCTTCTGATATTCTCGAAGTGCAGAAAATTGTCGAGAAAATCTATATAGATGAGAAGATAGAGAACTATATTGTAGATATTGTATTCGCAACTCGCGAGCCGGGCAAATATGGTTTGCAGGATCTTGAAAGCATAATCTCTTACGGTGCTTCTCCACGTGCCTCGATCAGCCTTGCCCTTGCTTCAAGAGCCTACGCTTTCCTTCAGGGAAGAGGGTATGTCATTCCAGAGGATGTACGTGCGGTTTGCCACGATGTTATGCGTCATCGTATCGGTCTCTCATACGAAGCCGAGGCTAATAATATCGGTGCGGATGAGGTTATAACCGCTATTCTCGACAAGGTGGTGGTGCCCTAATCTGTCGTCTCTCCTCAATTTGATAATCTGAATTATATGGACGCAAAAGAACTGCTTCAGAAAGTCAGGAAAATAGAGATAAAGACTCGCGGACTGAGCCAAAATATTTTTGCAGGAGAATATCACACCGCCTTCAAGGGGCGCGGTGTGATTTTCTCCGAAGTAAGGGAATATCAGCCTGGAGACGATATCCGTGATATAGACTGGAATGTTACTGCCCGTCAGAACAAACCCTTTGTCAAAGTCTATGAAGAGGAGCGCGAGCTCACCATGATGCTCCTTATCGATGTCAGCGGAAGTTCTGATTTCGGAGCGATGGGGGATGAAAAGAAGGAGGTCATAGCTGAAATTGCCGCGACTCTCGCTTTTTCCTCCATTCAGAATAATGACAAGGTGGGTGTGATTTTCTTTAGCGACAAAATAGAGAAATTTATTCCCCCTAAAAAGGGAAGAAAGCATATTCTCCTTATCATACGTGAAATTATCGACATGAAGCCTGAAAGCAAAGGCACAAATATTGATGTGGCTCTCCAATTCATGACGAATGCCTTGAAAAAGAGATGCACAGCTTTTTTACTCAGCGACTTCATTGATAATCATGACTACTTTTCAAGCATGTCGATTGCCAACAAGAAGCATGATTTGGCTGCAATTCAGGTCTATGATAAGCGTGATGCAAAGCTTCCTGATGTCGGACTGGTCAGAGTGCGCGACATGGAGACGGGAGTAGACCGTTGGCTTGACACATCTTCATCCAGAGTAAGAAAAGCTTTTGACAAAGCTTGGTATGAACGGCAGCAAAAACTTTCATCTACGGTAGGAAAGTGTGGAGTTGACCTTGCTTCTATCACGACTGACGAAGACTATGTGAAAGCTTTGCTTGCTCTTTTCCGCAACCGCTCTGCTATGAGAAGATAATTACCCCTCCTTTCCAATCTTATGGATAATGAATAAGAAAAAAAAATATATATTGTCGGTGCTCCTGCTCCTTATTGCCATGCTTCCAGCGCAGGCTGCCATTCAGGTGAAGGCGAGTCTTGACTCTGTAAATCTCCTGATGGGGAATATCACGACTCTTCGTCTGGAAGCTGTGCAGGATAAGGGGAAACCCGGAGGTTTCACTATTTTCCGAAACACTGATCCACAGAAAGGTTATGTAGGGGTATGCGGTGATAGTGTGGAGTTACGCACATCGTTCAAGATTGATACAGTAGAGTTAGGCTCGAATCGTATTCAGCTTAATTATGAGATACCTGTCCAGGCATTCGATTCGGGAAGCTATCGACTTCCTGAATTTGTCTATGTATCGGAGTCAGACTCTGCTCGATCTAATGCCCTTACATTGAACGTTATTCCTGTCAAGGCTACTGCCGATGATCCTATAGCCGGTTTTGCACGTGTGGCTGATCCGGAAAATCCATCCGTGTTTGATAATGTCCCTGACTGGCTTGCCGACTGGTGGTGGCTGATTCTTTTAGTTATTGCTGCCGCGGCTGCTGTCTGGTGGGCGGTTAGACGCTATAAGAAGGAGGGCACCGTGCTTCGTAAGAAACCGGAGCCTACTCCTTACGAGACTGCCATTAGAAAGCTTAAGGAACTCAAGGCTAAAAATCTTTGGGAACAGGGTCGTGAGAAGGAATATTTCACTGATCTTACTGACATTCTTCGTATCTATCTTGACCGTCGTTTCGGTATAAATGCAATGGAGATGACTTCCCGCGAAATCATGGAGCATCTCTATAACAGCGACGTGAAGGATAAGCGCGACTATATTCGTCAGATCTTGAGTGTTGCCGATTTCGTGAAGTTTGCCAAAGTGCGCCCTCTTCCGGCTGACAATATAGCGGCATACGATAATGCCGTAAAATTCGTGGAAGAGACAAAACCTGAACCACAGCCTGATGAGGCGGTTTCTCCGGAGACAAATTCAGGCAAAAAGAATAAGAAAGGGGGTGGAAAATGATGTTCAAATATCCCGGTTTCCTTTGGCTTTTGCTTATACTGTTGCCATTGATCGCATGGTATATCTGGAAACATCGTAATGCCAATCCATCTCTGGGCATCTCCACGGTAGGTCCTGTTGCCAAACTCCCCATAACTTGGAAAGTTGTGGCGATGCATCTGGCGTTTGCCTTGCAACTGGTGGCTATTGCCGGCTTGATTGTTGCTTTGGCACGTCCGCAGACTCACGATCATCTCCGAACATCAAAGATAGAGGGGACAGACATTATTCTTGCTCTCGATATATCAGGAAGTATGTCAGCTCGTGATTTCAAGCCTACTCGCTTTGCTGCCGCAAAAGAGGTTGCCTCCAAGTTTGTGAGTCAGCGCACAAACGATAATATGGGGCTTGTGGTGTTTGCGGGAGAATCGCTCTCCTTAATGCCGCTGACCAACGACCGCGCTGCCCTTATGAACGCAATTCAGCAAGTGGAGATGGGTGATCTGAATGATGGCACTGCTATTGGCGACGGTCTCACGAGCGCTATTAATCGTATCGCATCCGGAAAAGCAAAATCCAAAAGTATCATACTCCTTACTGACGGCACAAATAATGCCGGAGATGTTCCCCCCTCTACAGCCGCACAGATTGCAAAGCAGAAGGGAATAAAGGTCTATACAATCGGAGTCGGCACCAACGGTTCAATTCAGATCACTGACCCCTACGGCTTCTCCACAACCACAATGGAGACAAAAATTGACGAGCAATCGTTGAAACAGATAGCCAGTGCTACAGGGGGAAAATTCTTCCGTGCAAAAGATGAGAAGATGCTCCGTCAGGTATTTGATGAAATAGACAGTCTCGAAAAGACAGTCCTGGATGTGGACAGATTCACCACAACGGATGAAAACTTTATGCCCTGGGTCATTTTGGCGCTTTGTGCTTTTGGACTGTATCTGCTGATGCGATACACTGTGTTAAGAAGAATCCCTTGATTTAAAGATATTATTATATAAGGATATATGTTCAGTTTTGCATATCCAAGCCTTCTGCTGCTCCTCTTGCTCGTCCCGGCATTCATAGCATTGTATGCCTGGGCGAGGTATGCCCGCAACCGGAAGCTTAAGAAATTCGGACGTCTGAAAGTGCTCGGTCCACTCATGCCGGAGGTGTCTCCTTATAAGCCACCCTTGAAACTGACTCTTGAGATGCTGGCTCTTGCCCTGATAATAATAGCCGTAGCGCGTCCGTGGGGTGGAGTTAAGGATGAGAAGACTGTGAAGGAGGGGATCGAGGTAGTGATTGCTGTCGATGCCAGCAACTCCATGCTTGCTTCTTCCACTTCAGATGAGAAAGGAATAGACAGAATGAGGCAGGCTAAGCTCATTCTTGAAAAACTTATTAACCGGCTTGACAATGACCGTGTCGGTCTGATTGTGTATGCCGGGGATGCCTACACATTAATTCCAGTTACAAGCGATTATGTATCTGCCAAGATGTTTCTTAATTCCATCGATCCTTCAATGGTGGATAATCAAGGCACTAACATAACGTCTGCCATCGACTTAGCGGCAAAATCTTTTAGCGAAGATAAAAAGATAGGGAAAGCCATTATTCTTATCACTGATGCTGAGGATCTTGAGGATGTGCAGAGCGTGATGGACGCTGCGAAAACTGCTGCCCGGAACGGAATCCAGCTTGACGTGGTGGGTCTCGGGTCAACAACTGCCGTGCCTATCCCTTTGAAAAGAGGAGGCTATCTTATTGATCCCGATACCGGAGAACCGGTAAGAACTGCATTGAACGAAGATTTGGCTACCGACATTGCGGCTGCCGGAAAGGGCATCTACGTGAATGCTTCGAATAATGATGCTCTTAACGAACTGGACAAGCAACTTGACACGGTAAAGAAAACCGCCCTCGAAGCCAGTTTTGCAGCAATTCACGATGAACTTTTCCCGATCTTCGTATGGTTTGCCCTGGCATTGCTTGTGCTTGACATTTTTGTGCTTGACCGTAAGATCAGCTGGCTTGATAAGATTACATTCTTTAAAAAGGAGGATAAAAAATGAGAACAAGATTCATCACATACCTCTTGATAATAATAGCCCTGTTCGGTGGAAACAGGCTTTATGCCCAGGATTCCAAGGGTGGAGAATCAACAAGAAAGGAGCGGAATTATATTTCTGAAGGGAACAAACTCTATAATGACGGCAGATACCGCGCAGCAATGCAGAAATATCAACAGGCCTTACAGATCAATCCTTCTTCAGCGGTAGCTCGCTATAATCTTGGCCTGTCTCAAATTCGACTTGGATCCAATCCCTCTGACACTACAGCGACTGCAAAACAGCTTCTTGAAACCGGAAAGCAGGCTATGCAGCAGGTGGCCGGAATGGGTAGTCAGAAACCTGATTTGGCAGCGCGCGCTAACTATAATCTCGGGAATGTAGCATTCAACGCTGAGGATTATTCCTCGGCCCTCGGCTACTACAAGCAGGCTTTGCGTCTTAATCCTAAGGATGATTCTGCTCGGAAGAACCTTAGGATTACTCAATTAAAACTGCAGAATCAGAACCAAGACAATAATCAGGATCAGAATAAGGACCAAAATAAGGATCAAGATCAAAACAAAGATCAGGACCAAAACAAGGATCAGAATCAGAATAAAGATCAAGACCAAAATCAGGATCAGAACAAAGATCAACAGCAGAAGCAACAGCCTGACATAAATAATCAGACCGCTGATCAGATCCTGAAGGCAATGGAGAATAAGGAGAATCAGACCCGGGCTCGTGTGAATGGTCAGCAAGGTGACAAAAGCACCGGCAGGAATAGGTCGCGTAAAAACTGGTAATTTTTTGGTGCTATGATTTCCCGGTTCATAAAATTATTAATGCTTTTCACTTTAGGATTGTTTTCATCTTTCTCTGTCCAGGCAGTGGAGGGAAAGAGAAATCAGTCCCGAGGTGAAGTGTATCTTCAATCCGGAATCAGCAAGCAAAAGGTTATGGAGGGGGAAAGGGTGATTTATGAAGTAAGGCTTGTTACGAACAATCCTGATATAGCAGGTATAGAACTGGTGAAAGCCCCCGTGTTCGGCAGTTTGCCTTATTCACATGTAGCCGGCGACACCTCTTTTCGCGAATTTATTGAGGATGGAAAAGTTTTTTATTCTTTGGTGATCGACAGATATTTTATAGGGGCTGAGGAGAAAGGGAAATATTCTGTCGGAGGAGGAACTTATAGAATAGGATTAAAACGTCCGGAGAGAGTGAACGATCCTTTCTGGGGTCCTTCTATTGTCAATAGAATGGAAGTTGTTGAGCTTGAAGCTCCTGTCAGAGAATTAAAAGTTGCCTCCCTTCCAAAAAACAGTCGTCCCGAATTATTTTCGGGGGCAATAGGAGAATTTTCAATTTCAGTCTTTCCTCCTGAAAAGGATATTCTTGCCGGTGAGGAGAATATAATTGTGATTGCTATTTCCGGCAAGGGGGATCTAACCAATGCTCCTGCTCCTGATGTGAAGGGTGGGTTTAGAGAAGGTTTACATTTCCGTTCTATGACTGATGACAGAGAGCATTTCATCACAAAAGGTGAATTAGGATCGGAAATGAAACTCGAATGTGTGTTTACCGCTGATAAGCCTGGAAAATATGTAATTTTGCCGATTAAATTCTGTTATTATGACAGCAACAGAGATAAATATGTAATACTGGAAACTGACCCTATTGAAATAGAGGTAAAAGAGTCAAAAGCCATTCGGAGTGCTCCTCCGGTCTATCATCAAATATAGCAACCTTAGAAAGAGCATATAGATGTTCCTCCAAAAAATACCCATAGGATTATGACAATAAAACTGAGATATGGCATACTTTCTTTACTGTTTCTTTTAAGCGGCATCTCTGCTTTTGCATCTTCCGTGCATCTGTCAGTGCAGTCCGTCAGAGGGAAACGAGAAATATCTGTGGGAGATCTTTTTTATATCTCTTACGAAGTAAATGACATAGAGGAGGCTCCGGACCGTCCTACAAATGTGCCGGGCGCGAAGATAATGTATTTTGAGCGCACCGGGCAGAGTTCAAGATTTTCCAGTGTGAATGGAAAAACAACTCAAAGTTATAGTTTCACATATACATTGACTCTTAAAGCTGTTAAGGAGGGGCAATTTTCATACGGACCTGTGACGGTAGGAGGTGTAAAAAGTAATTCCGTAAACTATGCCATCGGAGTTGCTCCCGCTGCCACTCCCGACAATTCTTCTCAGTCAGGAGGAGGACAGTCCTCTGGCGGCTCTTCCTCAAATCAGGGAGAGGGTCCTAAATTCATCGGCAAGGGAGACGGCAATCTTTTCCTGAAAGCGGATGTGTCGCGTTCAACAGCCTACGAACAGGAAGCTCTGGTCTATACGGTGAAGCTCTACACCACCTACGATGCCATAAAATTTATCGGAGCTACCGCCGCACCGAAGTTTGAAGGGTTTGTTGTTGAGGAATCAAAGGATATTTCCACCTCCCTGGAATATGAAACTTACAACGGGAAAACATACGCCACTGCAATCATTGCCCGTTATATTATTTTCCCTCAGATGCAGGGACAATTGAAAGTGCTGGGTAATACCTACACGGTGAGCGTTGACGAAAGGGAATATTATCATGATC
Source organism: uncultured Porphyromonadaceae bacterium (assembly GCA_947176915.1). Taxonomy (GTDB): domain Bacteria; phylum Bacteroidota; class Bacteroidia; order Bacteroidales; family Muribaculaceae; genus Lepagella. The sequence continues at coordinate 7,786 of CAMWSM010000021.1, forward strand.
CTTTTTGGGGAAGCATGTCGGTTCCGAAACCTTTGCAGCTGAATGTTACTCCTAACGATCTTTCCATCAATGTTAAGCCTTTGCCGTCTCCTGTCCCGGCAAATTTCTCGGGAGGAGTAGGTCAGTTTAAAATAAGCTCCGATCTTCCTGCTCAGAACTTCCTTAGCAATCAGGCTGCATCTGTGGTATATACCGTTACGGGCACAGGTAACCTAAAGTATGTTAAACTTCCTGATTTGAATGCTCTCTATCCGGCTCAGCTGGAGGTTTATAGTCCTACTCCGGAAGTTACCGCCAACGTAGGACGTACAAATGTGAGCGGTTCAGCCAAATTTGATTATTCTTTCATGCCTTTAGAGGCAGGCACATTTACTATCCCTTCCGTAGAGCTTGTCTATTTCAATCCGCTGACAGGAAATTATGAAACCTCCACGGCACGGGGATACACAATAAATGTTGGTAAGGGTAAAGGGTCGGAGAAATCCCAGACCCGAGGGATGCTTGCCTTTAATCCACAATTGATGAAAGTCGGATCTAATCTATCCTTCCATCATACTCCATACGTTCATAAAGTTGGTTATTGGCTTTTCTATATAATTCCTATCTTGCTGTTATTGGGAGTATCTATTTACTACCGGGCATATCTCAAAGCTAATGCCGATCTTCTTGCCGTAAGAAGCAGGAAGGCAAGCAAAGTGGCTCGCATGCGATTGAAGAAGGCTGCAGTATGTATGCGAAAGAGGGAGGTTGATCCCTTCTATGATGAGATGCTTGCTTCTCTTTGGGGTTATTTAGGAGACAAATTGAAGATTGCCACTTCTGAATTGAACAGGCAAAATGTCAGTGCGACACTTTCCGAAAGGGGTATTCCGGAAGAGAAAATCGCCTCTATGATTAATCTGATCGACGACTGTGAGTTCGCCAAATATGCTCCGGCCTCTACCAAGGCGGATATGAAACCGGTCTATGACCGAGGGGTGGACGTGATTAATGAAATGGAGGATGCTTTCAAACAGATAAAACAAGAGAAGAAATGAAAGTCAAGATATTAACAGTATTGATAACCCTGCTTGGAGTAATCGGACATTTTGAAGTAAAGGGAGAAGCGACCCTTTCGCAAGCAGATTCGGCATATAATGACAAGGATTATGCTAAGGCGATAGCTCTGTATAATGAAATTCGGCAGGAGCAGGGGAGCAATATGGCACTCCTTTACAATCTGGGAAATTCCTATTATCAGGAAGGTGATTTCGGGAATGCAATGGTCTGTTATCTCAGGGCTCATCGTCTTGCTCCCGATAATAAGGAATTAAACCAGAACCTATCTTATCTACGCAGCAAGGTTGACGATGCCAACAAGGCGGAACAGAAGGGGAAAAAATTCAGTGTAACTCCCGATGAAGAGGGTTTTTTCCAATCAGTGAAGAGGAGTGTTGCAATCAATACATCCACAGATGCCTGGGCGATCTGGGCTGCCGTATGTTTTATCCTTTTTATTAGTGGAGTTGCTTTATACATTTTCTCAAGAAATGTGATGGCGAGGAAAACAGGCTTTTTTGGAAGTATTGTAACCCTCTGCCTGACGATTTTCTTTCTATGTTTTGCTTTTATGGGCGCGAGAACCTTCGGAGCGAGGGATGAGGGAGTGATTACCGCTTTCAAGACCGTCTTGCTGACTGAGCCGGGCCGGGAAGGGGATATGGCGAAGGAAAAAGTGCTCACGAAAGGTTCCGTTGTCCGTATCCTGTCAGAAGAGGCGGATGCTGAAGGGAATGTAAACTGGTTTAAGGTCAGGCTCAACTCCGACTATATAGGCTGGGTGAAAGCTGAGAGCCTGGTTGTTATTTAAGAAGATAGCGACTCCAAAATTAATAATATGTTTTAAAACATATTCAAAATTTTGAAAATACTTGGCGAATTGGGAAAAATTGTCTAAATTAGCATTCGAAAACTAAAGCATTTCAAAAATTAAATGACGGTTAAAGAAAAAATCGTTAAAGTATAACCTCAATAAATACCATCTGCTATGAGCAAAACAATCACCTTCAACGAGCTTCGCAGACTGAAAGACAGTTTGCCCGATGGCTCTACCCATCGTATTGCCGACGAACTTAACCTCACTGTTCAGACCGTGCGCAACTACTTCGGCGGAGTTAATTATCAGTTTGGAAAGAACGTCGGAATGCATATCGAACCGGGTCCTGACGGTGGCCTCGTAGTTCTTGACGACACCACAATCTACGATATGGCAGTCAAGATTCTTGAGGAGCAGAATCAGGCGAAAGCCTAAGCTCTTCAGAGAGGAACTCAACTTTCAAAACGTATTGACGGCGCTGTAGGTGGAAACCTTGGCGCCGTTCTGATTGATTGTATGCTCTGAATTTATGGCAAAGGGGTAAAGCAGATTTATGATATTTCCAAAAGATTTTGAAAAAAAGGTAGGATTTGATTCTTTAAGAAGCCTCCTGGTTGATAAATGTGAAACAAGACTTGGCAAGGAGGAAGCGCTTGCCATGCGTTTCTCCAATGATTATAACGAGATAATAAGGCGCCTCACTACGGTTGCCGAGATGCAGGCGCTCCTTTCTTCCGGCACAGAAATGCCGGAAGAAAGAATATATGACGTAGTGCCTTGGCTTTCTGAGATCAGGGCAGCCGGGTCATTCTTGACTGCTGACAAATTGCAGAAATTGGCTGCCACACTTTCAACAATGGGTGCGATAGGGAGCTTCTTTTCCCGTAAGGATGATGAGGGAGCCAGCCGTTATCCTTTTCTCTCCGATGAGTTTTCCCAGCTTCCCGAATTTCCGGCGATTGTCAGGGAAGTAGATCGATGCATTGGACGGTTCGGTGAGGTTAAGGATAATGCATCCCCCGGGCTGGCTGACGTAAGGAAAGCAATGGCGGCTGCTTCCGGCTCAATGCAGAGAGCTATGCGTCGTGTGCTTGACAGAGCCATCAGTGAAGGTGTGGTTGAAAAAGATGCCACTCCCTCTCTGCGTGACGGGCGTATGGTTATTCCCGTTTCAGCGGGTTTGAAGCGGGGAATTTCCGGAATTGTTCATGATCAGAGCTCCACAGGAAAGACAGTATTCATTGAGCCGGCGGAGGTTGTGGAAGCCGGCAACCGTCTCAGGGAGCTTGAGATGGATGAAAGAAGGGAGATAGCCATAATCCTGACCTCTATCACCGACATGATCCGTCCGGTTGTTGATGAGATAGTGAAAGGATGCAAGGTTCTTGCCCATCTTGATTTTATCAAGGCAAAATCGCGTTTTGCCTCTGAAACCGGAGGAGAAATGCCCAACATCTCCAGAAAGCCGGAGATAGATTGGTTTCACGCCATACATCCCGGCTTGCTTCTGAATTTAAGACAGCAGGGAAAATCTCCGGTGGCTCTTGATATTCATCTTGATGAAAAAAACAGAATATTAATTATTTCAGGTCCGAACGCCGGAGGAAAATCGGTTTGTCTCAAGACTGTGGCTGTCATACAATATATGATGCAATGTGGCATGTTGCCGACCCTATATTCCAATTCTCATCTCGGAATTTTTTCCGGGATCTTCATAGATATCGGCGATGAACAGTCAATAGAGAATGATCTCAGCACATATTCCTCTCATTTGGCTAACATGAAATTTTTCCTTAATCATGCAAACGCTGCGTCATTAATCTTGGCAGATGAAATGGGTTCGGGAACAGAGCCGCAGATAGGGGGTGCGCTTGCTCAGTCCATACTGACCGATCTTGGAAAGACCGGATGTATGGGAATTGTTACAACTCATTATCAGAATCTGAAGACTTTTGCTGAATCGGAAGAGGGTTTCATAAACGGCGCTATGCTTTACGACAGGCAACACCTGCGTCCTACCTTCCAGCTTTCGATTGGCAATCCCGGCAGCTCTTTTGCTCTTGAGATTGCACGCAACACCGGCCTCCCCTCAGATGTTATTGAACGGGCAAGGGAAATTGTTGGCTCGGATTATGTTAATATGGATAAATATATTCTTGACATTCAGCGTGATAGAAGATATTGGTCTAACAAAAGATTAAGCATAAAGGAAAAGGAGCATAAATTGGATAAATTGCTTGAGACGTATGAATCCAATTCTTCCGACTTGAAGAGTCAGAGAGCGGCAATAATCAGGGCTGCCAAGGAGGAGGCAAAGGAGATTCTGGCAGGGGCGAATGCAGTCATAGAGCGATCAATCCACGAAATCCGTAAGGCAGAGGCAGAAAAGGAGAGAACCCGTCAGGTGCGTAAGGAACTTGAGGACTATAAACGAAATCTTGAGACAGAAGAGGCAAAGGAGAAGATGCCGGAGGTATTGAAACCGTTACGCCACAAGAGTCGTAAAACGATGTCGGAGGGGAGCAAGCCGAAAACGGTTTCCTCATCCTCTCCATTGGAAACAGGCGATTATGTCAGGATGTCAAGTGGGGGAGTTGTCGGAAAAATACTTTCAATCTCCGGAAAGAGGGCAGAAGTGGCTTTCGGGGCACTCCGCACGATTGTAGAGCTCTCCAAACTCCAGCGTGCGCAGAAGCCAAAGCCTTCCGCGACGGATACAATTATTACTGTATCATCCTCCACAAGCAATGAGAGCCGCGAACGTCAGCTGAATTTCAAAAATGAGATAGACGTGCGCGGCATGAGGGCTGATGAGGCTTTGCAGGCCGTAACATACTTTCTTGATGATGCTATTCAGTTTAATGCGTCCCGACTGAGGATTCTTCATGGCACCGGTCATGGCATTCTGAAAACCCTAATTCGTCAGCAACTGAAAGCCAATCCCAACGTAGCGGATTTTCATGATGAAGATGTGCGTTTCGGAGGAGCAGGCATAACGGTAATCGATATGGAGAGATAGACAGAAGGTGATAACAAAATCCCCCTGCTGGAAGACCGGCAGGGGGATTTTGTTATCGCTAAGAGCCGATTATCTACTGAATACAGAACCGGGAAGAGGGCGGCAATTATAACCTGACGCCATTATCTCTCCGTAGGCACCGGCTGAACGGAGGGCAAGGAGATCTCCTCGCTTTGTGATAGGAAGCACTTCATCCGTGCCAAACACATCTGACGATTCACATATCGGACCCACGACATCATATTTCTCTTCAATTTCGGAAGAAGATGTGATGTTTTCGATTTTATGGTGTGCCTGATAAAGGGCGGGACGTATGAGAGCGGTCATTCCCCCATCGACAATCACGAACTTTTTCCCGATCCCTTCCTTGACGTAGACCACTTTCGTGATTAGTGAGCCGCATTGAGCCACTATTGCACGTCCGAGCTCAAAATGAACTTGCTGTCCGGGACGTAATTTCAGATGGTCATGAAAAATCTCAAAATATGTCTTGAAGTCAGGAATAGGATTTTTTTCAGGATTATCATAATCTATTCCAAGTCCACCTCCTACGTTAATCAGGGGAATCTCAATATCTTTGAATTGTTCCTGAAGGACGTTTATACGCTCGCATAGAATTTTGTAAGGGGTAAGATCCGTGATTTGCGATCCGATATGGAAATGAAAACCCCGGAAATCGAGATGTTCTGACTTCACGCACTTGTCTACCGTCTCCTCTAACATCGTCATGGAGATTCCGAATTTATTTTCAGCAAGTCCGGTGGTGATGTAATGATGGGTATGAGCGTCTATTTCAGGATTAACTCTGAGAGCGACCGGGGCTTTTATACCTAAAGAGGCAGCCAGTTCCTCTATTATTCCCAATTCCTCTTTAGATTCTACATTGAAGCATCCTATGCCATACTGCAGCCCGGTGATAATCTCCTCATCAGTTTTTCCGACTCCGGCGAATACAATCTTGGGAGCCGGGAATCCTGCTGTTACGGCAGCCTTGATTTCGCCAAGGCTAACTGTGTCCGCCCCCAATCCGGCAGCCGCTATTCGCTGAAGAATTTCAGGATTACTGTTTGCTTTCACGGCGTAGTGCACGTGGAAATTAGGATATGAGGAGGCTTCCTTCACTGCCTGCAGGGTTTCGTCAAGAAGATGCAGGTCGTAGTAATATAGAGGGGTCTCGCTCTCTTTCAGTTTATCAATAGGAAAATATGTTGTATTAGTCATAGTCTTATTAAAAAAGCCGCTCCCGGAACAACTCCGGGGGCGGGATGGATATATTTTAGAAAAGATGTTTGCTAAGAAGTTTCAGAGCCTTAATTTTATCATCTTTCCGGATGAGAATGGATATGTTGTAATTGCTTCCTCCGTAAGAGATCATCCTTACAGGAATCTCCTTGAGGGCATTCACGACATCAGCCTCGAAGCCACGGTTCTGCCATTCGAGGTCGCCTACAACACACACGATTACCATCTCACGGTCAACCGTTACATTGCCAAGTTCGGAAAGCTCTGCAACAATGTGTTTTAGATTCCTTTCGTTATCTATTGTTACAGACACTCCAACTTCCGAAGTGGTGATCATATCGATGGAAGTCTGATATTTCTCGAAAATTTCAAACACTTTGCGGAGGAAACCGTATGCAAGGAGCATGTGGCTACTTTTTATTTTTATGGCGGTGATATTGTCTTTTGCTGCCACTGCCTTTATCTTATGGGTAGGTTCCGTATTATAGATTCGGGTGCCGATAGCCTCCGGTTCCATAGTGTTTAGAAGACGCACCGGAATATTGGCATGTTTGGCGGGAAGGACACAAGTAGGGTGAAGAATCTTGGCGCCAAAATAAGCGAGTTCGGCAGCCTCTTCAAAATGGAGCTCGTTGACGGGACTGGTTCCCTCTACAAAACGAGGGTCGTTATTATGCATTCCGTCAATGTCAGTCCATATCTGGATTTCTGTTGCCGGCAAAGCCGCGCCGAGAAGTGATGCAGTGTAGTCGCTTCCGCCACGTTGAAGATTATCGATTTCGCCATCAGCATTTTTGCAAATGAAACCTTGCGTGAGATAGATCTTATGCTTGGGATTATCATTTATAATCTTTTTGATGTTCTCCTTTATGAATGCCTGATCGGGCTCTCCATCCTTTTTCAGGCGCATAAATTCAGTGGCATCAAGGAGAATGGCGTCCAGCCCCTTTTCTTTCATATACAGAGAAACGAGCATTGTTGAAAGCTTCTCTCCGAACGCAACGATCTCTTTTTCCTCTTTTATTGAGAAAGGCTTGTCAATATAGCTTCTCAAAGAGCAAAATATTTCGTTCAGTTTATCATTCGCTTCTGCAAGTAATACTGAATCGGAGAGGAGTTCACGTGCTGTATCTGCATATTTGACCTCAAGGTCATCAATCTGTTTACGTGCATTAGCCGTTTCATTTTCTTTTATGCTTTGTGAAATGCCTATAAGACTGTTTGTGGTGCCGGACATAGCGCTAAGCACAACCAACACTTCTCCCTCGGCAGCGACCAGCGCAACCATATTTTTCATTCTCTGAGCACTTCCTACAGAAGTGCCGCCAAATTTCATTACCTTCATATTAAGATTTGGAGTAGATGAAGTGATTCCGGTATCCTAACCGGTTTTTTTACCTGTGGAAAACTTTTGCAAAGTTAGTGAAAAACATTTACAAATCAGCATTTTTTAGAGTAAAAAGAAAGAAAAATGAATATTTTAAGGGTCGCAGTGCTTTATTAAGATAATTTTTTACATCATTTTTCAGCCATGAGGTGATAAAAATGAGGCGGTCATTCGTTAAAATGATCGCCTCATTGGTGTTCCTGATTTTATTTGGCTGTTTCGGGTGTCTTCCCGAGATTCTTGAATATGAAGGAATAAATATCCGTATATTCATCAATCACTTTTCCGATTGGTTTTCCGCTTCCATGACCCGCTTTGCTGTCTATTCTTATCAGTTTGGGAGCGTCGCCGGTATTTGCTGCCTGAAGTGTAGCCGCATATTTGAAAGAGTGGGCAGGAACTACGCGGTCGTCATGGTCGGCAGTTGTGATTAGAATAGCGGGGTAGGGGGTTCCGTCGTTCTTTATATTATGAATCGGGGAATAGGATAGCAGATAGTCTGCCATTTCCTTTGAATCCGCACTTGTGCCGTAATCGTGTGCCCAGTTCCAGCCGATTGTAAAAAGATGATAGCGCATCATATCCATAACTCCCACGCGCGGGATTGCCACTTTAAAGAGATCAGGACGTAGATTGACAGTTGCTCCCACGAGAAGGCCGCCGTTACTGCCCCCTTCAATGGTCATAAGTTCGGGAGTGGTCCAACCCTCTTTAATCATATATTCGGCAGCTGAAATGAAGTCGTTGAATACGTTCATCTTATTCTGCTTTGTGCCGGCAAGGTGCCATTCCTCGCCATATTCAGAACCGCCGCGCAAATTTGCCTGCGCATAGATTCCTCCGTTTTCAAGCCAGAGAAGGCGGTTGGGAGAGAAGCCGGGAGGCAAGGAGACATTAAAGCCACCGTAGCCATACAGGTAGACAGGATTTTTCCCATCTTTCTTCAAGCCTTTTTTATAGGTGATGAACATGGGTATTTTGGTGCCATCTGTAGAGGGGTAGAACACCTGTTCAGTCACGTAATCCTCAAGGTTTATACCTTTAATTTCCGGAGAACCTATCACTGTGCTTTTCCCGGTCTCCATGTCGTATGAGAAACGCGTTGAAGGATAGACGAATGAGGAAAGAGAATAGAACACTTCATTGGAATCCTTATCGGTAGAGAATGCTACGGAGCCGAAAGTCGGAAATTCTATTTCACGAATCTGCTTCCCGTCGCGTGAATATACGTATGCATGATCAGAGGCATCTTTTTCGTAGGATACAATCATTTTATCCCCTGCAAAACGCATTCCGGTCATGACTCCCTCACCTTCTCCGATGAGTTCTTTCCAATTTTCTCTTTGCGGAGCGTTTATGTCTGCCACCATCAGGCGATTCTTTTTTGCTCCCCAGTTGGTCTTGATGTAAATCTTCCCATCTGCCACCTCCATGATTTCATGGTCATAATCCTGAGAGGGATCCATGACAATCCAGTCGCTCCCTTTCTTAAGGTTTTTAACCATTATTGAGTTGCCGTTTCCTTCACCTCCGCCAATCACGAAAAGCATGTCCTCACTATCCGGCACCATGGCTGAATGGAAATGGAGGGGATGTTCCTTATCTTCGTATGCAAGCACATCGCTGCTTTGGGGAGTGCCTATCTTATGGTAATAAATCTGATGATTCTCATTAGCATTTGAGTATTCCTTACCTTTCTCCGGCCGGGGGTATGCGCTATAGTAGAAACCATCTCCTTTCCAGTCGGCACCCGTAAACTTTGCCCATTCGATGTGATCCTCAAGCAATTTTCCTGTAGCGGTGTCCATCACGTAGATTTCGTTCCAGTCAGAGCCGCTGCGTGAGATTATGTAAGCCGTATATTTCCCATCGTTCGACATGCTCACCCCTTTCAAGGCAACCGTGCCATCGTCCGACAGATGATTGGGGTCAAGGAAAACTTCAGCTTTCCCTCCAATGCTGTCAGCTCGATAGAGCACGCTTTGATTTTGGAGTCCGTCATTGTCATAGAAGTAATACTTCCCGTCTTTCTCCTTTGACGGCAGTCCGGTTTTGCGGAAATTATTGAGCTCTGTGAGACGTTCACGAATCTTATCACGGAAAGGAATCTTGGAGAGATATTCCTCAGTGACGGCATTTTCAGCCTTTACCCATTCGAGAGTGGCAGGGGCTGTGTCATTTTCAAGTGGACGATAGGGATCTGCCACAACGGTTCCGAAATAATTATCAGTAACAGTGGAGTCGGTAGGGGGAGCGGGATACTCAGTTTTGTTGGCAGCGCAACCTCCCAAGATGACACCGGTAAAAGCAGACATGATGGTAAATTTTAGAAATCGGTTCATAATAGCATGATATTGATTTAATTTTCCGGGAGAGTCTTGAATGCAAAGTTAACTATAAAAATGAAATTTACAAATTTATGATCTTCTCAATAATTGAGCAAGGGAAGGAGAGCGGAAGCTGCCCTATGGCGTAGTTCAAGAAGAGAGAGAGTCGCCTCAAGAAAATAATTCCGTTCATTCAGGAAATCTATCAGTGTGATTATTTTCTCATTATATGCTTTTAACAGAAGCGACTGATTATCGGTCTTTTCTATGACAGAAGAAATTTTATTAATCTCATCCTGAAGCAGGGAAATCCTGCGCAAAGAGGAAACTATGTCGGTCTCTGACATGCTTTTTTGATATTCCAATTCCATTTCGGCAGCCTTTACTCCGGCAGCGGCTGCCGATTTCTTCCCCTTATTGGAGAAAAGAGGAATGGTCAGTCCGAGAGTTGCCCCATTAAAGTGGTTGCCGTCCTCGAAGGCATGCCGGTAGCCGAAAGATATTCCCGGAAGGCTTTCTCTACTCACCAATTTTCGGTTGCTGCGCGCGCTCTCCAATTCTGCCTCAGCCTGCTTTATTGCAGGCAGGTTGGCAGAAAGTGTTTTGAGATCATTTTCTGAAGGAAGAATCAGATTAGGAAATTCGTTTTCGAGTGAATCCATGCGGCTTTTCATATCTTTCCCCGCAAGCGAGGAGATGCTGCTGACAATCTCATCTCTTTGATCGGAAAGGGCGGCTATTCTCGATTCAAGACTAATCTTCTCTACGGATAGTTTATTAAGATCGAGGAGTGTGGTTTCTCCACCCTTCAGGGCTTTGGATGTGAGAATGAAGATGCTGTCGGTAGTGGCGAGAATACTCTTCACAACAGTTATCTCTTTTGTCTGAAGTATATAATCCAAAAGGAATTGCCTAATCTGAATATTCACTTCTCTTTCCTCGCTCCTTGCCTTCCAGTCAAGAGCGGCTGCTACATGGGAATTGACATTTTTTCGCGCCGCATAGACGCCGGGCCATTCAAGCCCCCATGATATTCCGGCACCCCATCGGTTCTGTTCTCCGGCGGGTGCGACAAGAAATTCCCCCTCTATCTCCGGATCCGGGAGGTTTCCTTCCGTGATTGATTTTGCCCTCTCAACCTCAGCTGCAGCGATCGCAGATTTTAGACGGGGGGAAGCTGCGGCAATCTCCCGAGCAATTTTCTCGGGGCTTACAAACTGGGCGTTAAGAGTGAGAGTGAGTAGTGTGAAAAGTGAGAGTATGATAAAACGCATTTTTATCGAAATTTGAAAATTATGATTTCGGGCTTGTAATGAGTTGCGTAAAATGATCATTTTTTTTCCGTTCCTCCATAAGCCTATAGATTACGGGAACAATAAAAATGTTCAGCAGGGTAGAGGTAAGAAGTCCTCCGAGTATTACGGTTGCCATTGGAGCCTGTATTTCATTTCCGGCGCTTGAGCCTCGAAGAGCCAGTGGCACAAGAGCAAGCGCCGAGGAAAGGGCGGTCATCAGGATAGGATTCAGCCTGTCTTTTGAACCGTTTATTACTCTCTCCTCAAGACTCAATCCCTGTTTCTTCATGGAATTATAGTGAGAAATAAGGAGCATACCGTTGCGTGTGGAAATGCCGAGGAGAGAGATAAAGCCAATGATGGCAGGGATGTTAACCTCACTTCCCGTTATCCAAAGTATCAGCACGCCGCCAATCATTGCGAGCGGCATATTGAGAAGAATGACCAGCGATTGGCTGATGCTCTTAAACTCCATGTAAAGGAGGAGGAAGATGAGAGCGATAGCCCCTATTGATGCTAAAAGCAATGTGCGGGAAGCTGAGGCTTCGCTTTCAAACTGGCCCCCGAAACTTATGGAATATCCCTCCGGAAGCTTTACATGTTCCTCTATCTCTTTTTGAAGAGCCTCGACACCCCCTCTCAGGTCGCTTCCGATAAGATTTGAGGAAACAACGATTCTTCTTGAGACATTCTCCCTGTTGACAGTGCTTGGGCCGGAAGATGAAACTATGTCTGCGACATAACTCAAGGGAACAGCACCTTTTTTAGAGTCGATGGTAAGATCACCGAGAATTTCGATACGTTCGCGTGTCTCATCGGAGACTCTGAGGGTTATATCGTATGGAAGCACACTGCCCGTTACCTGCGACACCACTTCACCACCAAGCGCCAAGCTTACGAACCGGTTGAATTCAGGCAATGTAATCCCATAGCGTGCAAGCATCTCACGCCGCGGACGAATATCAATCTGAGGGCGAGGAATCTGTTGCTCGATATTGATATCCACCATTCCCGGAACCTCTTCCATACATTCCTGCACTTCTTTCCCGATACTGTAAAGAAGGTCGAGATCAGGTCCGAAAATCTTTACCGCAATTTGAGCTTCACTTCCTGATAGCATGGCGTCTATCCTATGGCTGATTGGCTGACCGATCTCAACATTCACTCCCGGCAGAAGGGATAAACGTTGTCGGATGTCTGCCATAACCTCACGTTTGCTTCTCCCTTTGTCAAGACGATATGGAACCTCTATTTCGGACACGTTGGAACCCAAAGAATGTTCGTCGAGTTCAGCCCTGCCGGTCTTTCTGGCTGTCAGAATGACTTCAGGAACCTCTTTCAGCAATAATTCCGCTCTTTTCCCGATGGAGTCGCTCATCTCAAGGGAGATTCCGGGGAGAGCGCTGACATTCACTGTGAAAGAGCCTTCATTGAATCCGGGAAGGAAACTTCTGCCCAAGAAAGGGAAAATTATTATTGCCAATAAGAGCAATATGCCGGTAGCTATGAACAATGGTTTCGGCTTCCTTAAAACTGTGGAGAGGATACGGACATAACTTCCGCCAATTCTATTTGCAAGCACAGGATTCTTTTCCATCTTTTCCTCCTTCTTTCCCTTGCCGAGCAGATATAGGCAGAGCACGGGAGTGAGCGTAAGCGCCACGATTGTGGATGCTGCAAGAGATATGATGAACGAGAGTCCCAGAGGAACAAGCATTCTCCCCTCTATGCCTGAAAGGAAGAAAAGGGGGAGGAAACTTGCAACAATAATCAGCGAGGAGTTTAGAATAGGCATCCTGACTTCACGGCTACCCTCGAAAACAACTTCATGAGCAGGTTTTCTATCTTCCGGCGGCAAACTTCGGTTGATACGCAAATTGCGATATACGTTTTCTACATCCACGATGGCATCATCTACCAATGAACCAATGGCAATAGCAATTCCTCCAAGGGTCATTGTGTTGATGGTCAGGCCTAAGGCGTTGAGAATAATGAGCGTTATAAGAACCGACATAGGAATGGCAACTGCTGAGATGAGAGTCGTACGCACATTCATAAGGAAAAGGAAGAGCACGATAATCACAAAGAATGCGCCTTCAAGGAGAGATGATTTCAAGTTGCTGATCGAATTACCGATAAAATCAGACTGTCGGAATATTTGGGTATTGATCTCTATTCCGGGAGGAAAAGAACCTTTCAGTCCGGCTATGGTCTGCTCAATCTTTTCAGTCAGTTCAATGGAGCCGGTTGAAGGCTGTTTTGTGACTGTAACAAGCACTGCCGGTTTAGTATTCAATGAAGCCTTTCCTATTTCCGGAAGCTTGGGAGATTCCGTGATGTCGGCAATATCTGACAAGACAAGCGGAGATTCAGTTCCGTCAAGAGCGAGGGGTGTAGTCTTCATCTCCTCAATTCTGTCGGTAGATACTGTGGTCTTTACCAAATACTCATTGTCATGGTCAAAGAAAATCCCTCCGGACCCGTTGGAATTGAAATTCTCGAGAGCCTCAGCCACCTGAAGGAGAGTTATGCCGTAATACCGCAGTTTCTCCGGGCGGACGCTAACAAGATATTCCTTTATCTCACCTCCGATGACCGCAACTTGCGACACGCCGCTCAAAGCCAGCAGCGCAGGCCGGATGGAGCGGTCAGCAATCGAACGTAATTCCATTTGCGGAATCGTGTCGGATGTAAGTCCGATTATCAGAATTTCTCCGAGAATGGAGGATGGAGGGCCCAATACAGGAGCGTCAACACCTGCCGGAAGGGTGCCTTGCACTGATGAAAGCCTCTCCGTTACGGTCTGACGAGCCTGCGAAACGTCGGCATTCCAATCAAATTCCACCCATACGACAGAAAAACCTGTCGCTGAAGAACTACGCACCCTGCGCACTCCGGAGGCGCCGTTCATTGTGGTTTCTATCGGGAAAGTAACAAGTTGTTCCACCTCCTCCGGAGCCATTCCGGGGGCTTCAGTCATCACTACAACAGTGGGAGCATTTAGATCGGGAAAAATATCTACCTCCGTACGCATAAGGGTGAATAATCCTGCAAAGAGGATAGCCACGCTTAACACAATCACTACCAGTCGATTGTCGAGAGAATATCTTATTATCTTATTTAACACAACGTTTGGGCTTTAGGGTCGGAATTATCAATGATTATGGGAATGTCCCGGAGGTGCTATCGCTGTGGTTTCAGCCATTCGGATTATTGTGGCGCCCTTTGTTACAACTTCCTCTCCGGGCTTTACTCCTTCGATTATTTCAAAGTATAATCCGTCGGTGGTGCCGGTTTTTACAAGACGTTTTTCGTAGGCATCCTCATGCCCCTTAAGCCGGACATAAGCGTAATAGTTTCCCTGCATTTCTATCAGCGCTTCCCGAGGGAGGGATAGGACGTTTCCTTTGGGCATTCCGATCAAATATACCTCGGCAAATGAGCCGGAAGGAGTATCGCCGGTTGATGTAAAGGTGAAATAGACCGGAATATAACCGTTGACAGCAGGATTAACATTTCCGGAGGCAACCGGTTTTCCTTCGTGTTCTTCAATTTTTATGATCTCGCTCATTCCATCTGCACGGAAGTGTGCTGTACGTATGCCCGGAATTGCAGCAGCATATCTCTGGGGCACATCCGCTCTGAGAGTAAGGCGTGAGTCTGCTGTTACGGATGCAATTGGTGCCCCTGTTTCAACATAATCGCCTGTTGAAACAAAAATGGCAGATACGATTCCATTTATTGCAGCGTATTCGGATCCTCCTCCTCCGTTGGTTCCCACGGCTGCGGCAGCCTCTTTATAATTTCGTTCCGCCTCGTTGAGAGCAGCTGTTGTAACAAGTCCATCCTTATGAAGAGGTATAAGACGGTCAAGTTCTCTCTTGGCTGCGTCTCGGGTGGCAATAGCAACGGCATTCACATCTCCTCCTTGCAAGCCACGTGAGGATATGGATGCGATTAGAGTTCCGTTCTTTACCTGAGAACCTACGGCTATATTTTTGTTGAGAGTTACGATGCCACTCCGTTTGGCAGTTACTGTGGCACGTCCGGAAGCGGTAGGCTCTATCATTCCACTGACTTTGATTACCTCTGAGAAGGGTTGTTGGGAAAGAGGGGTAACCTCCACTCCAAATTCACTTGCCTGTTTATGAGAAAGTGTTATGGCTCCTGTGTGGGAGTGCTCATGTTCCTCCTCGGTCTTATTATGTTCCTCCTCGGAATGCTCCGCCTCGTGGTTATGGCATGATGAGAGGCATGATCCGGAGAAAAAGAGAGCGACAGAAAGAATTACATTGAATTTAAGATTCATGGGAAAATCATTTTTAACGGAAGCAAAGTTAGGAAATAATTAATGCAACTTGATTGCATAAAAAATCCCGGCACACGTCAGTATGCCGGGATGGAAAGTAATAAGATAAAATTGATAAAGATTCAAAGATTAGCTTAAGGTTAACATCGTGGAGGTCTAACCTAACAACCCCTCCACGTATTTATAGTAAAGGCTTAATTGATTCTAATCTTGGAAACCTTCTTTCCGCGGACCACGATATAAATGCCGGGACCCGGATTGGTAACCTCGACACCCTGGAGGTTGAAGATTCTTGGAGTCTCGCTTCCGACAGCCCCTATCGCATGAACGCCTGAAGACTGACAGTCATGTGTTCCTGTGTCGAAACCTCTGTTGCCGGTTCCTGTGTATATGTAGTTGTGAACGGGTGCGACATCATTGGTCTGGTCTCCGTTTCCGTTGTTGAAGACAACGCCGGTTGTTCCTTCCGGAAGGGCGAAATAGAAGTGTCCGCATCCATCATTCTTCACCATGTCCACTCCGGGCCATTCGGAAGCCTCAGAGCCTCCCCAATAGTGAATCTTGACGCTGCTCCAGTTTGTCTTGGAGTTGTCATAGTAAACCACGAAGTTTCCGAGAGGCTCTACCGGGTCGTCGCCCATGCCTTGAGTCTGCTTGATGAAAGTAACGGAGCCTGTCTTTTCAGTGCCCTCGCTGTTCTTTGCTCCCCAGCTCACCTTCACCTGGTCTCCGTCCTGCATGTTCTCTCCGAGAGTGAACTGGGCTGTTGAAGTGAAGTTCACCTTCTGCCCGTCTCCGATCTGATACCATGCGGATTCAGCGTTCTTCGCAGTAGCTGTTACTGTGATTGTCTCTGTGTCAAACTTGCCTCCGTTGGGAGAGAATGTAACGGAAGCCTGTGGCGTTACATTTCCGTCAATCTTGTTGGCAGTTGCATTACCGTCATATTCATAGTAGACGTCGGCATCAATGCCGGTTAAATCAGGCGTCTGATTTCCTCCGTTGTTGAAGATGAGACTTACAGAGTCCAAGCCGTCGAAAGTGAATGAGTAGAAGTCGCCGACCTTCTCACCGGAGTTGATAGCTTTTCCGGGCCAAGCGCCACAAGGCTCTTTCTTCACTCCATCCTGTTCACCCCAGGCATAGATGTTGCCGCTGGCAGCCTTCACATAGACAGTGATTGCGGCGTTTGGATCAACTTTCTTGTAAGTAACGGAACCTGTCTTCTCTGCGCCCTCCTCATTAGTAGCGCCCCAAG
Source organism: uncultured Porphyromonadaceae bacterium (assembly GCA_947176915.1). Lineage (GTDB taxonomy): Bacteria > Bacteroidota > Bacteroidia > Bacteroidales > Muribaculaceae > Lepagella. The sequence goes on from CAMWSM010000021.1 coordinate 24,478, forward strand.
AAACTGTAACAGTCTCGCCGAAGTTCATCCCTTCACCGACAGTGAAAGTGCTTGTGCGGTTTGAAGCTGAGAGGTTCACGCGATTCTTTCCAGCCACCTGATACCATCCTGCGACTGCAGCGTCAGAGAGTGTAACGGTTACATTCTGAGTCTCAGTCTTGAAAGTGCCGCCGTTGGGTGAGAAGCTTACGGAAGCCACTGAAGGACCTACCGCATCATTATTGGTATAATACTGTGTGGTTCCATTATCAGTATATTTGGGGTTGCCTCCGTGAGCTACGGGAGAGGTAGTATAGATAAACTTACCGTCCTCACCGATTTTACCCCCTGTCCAATCCTTGACGAGCACACGTAGCTGACCTTGAGTCTTGGGAGCGTCAACAGTGATGGAGCCTCCACCCTGATATTGCTTGCCTGTTACAACGTCTGTATAGGTTCCGGCAGGAACATTGCTGAATGTTGCGCCACCGTTTACAGCGACCAAAGCGTATGAATTCTTGTAGGCGCGTTTGAAAGCCCAGCCACCGTTGGCAGAGCATCCGTCCCACGTGTACTGTCCCTTGCGGAGAGCAGGCACAGCCTGACGAATCATGTTGAGACGGCGGATATGCTGAGCCAGATCACCATCAAGAGTTCCTTTCACGTTTCCGGAAGCGGATTTAATTTTGCCGAAACCATCAGCAACCACATCTCCTTCAAGATAGGCACCGTAATATGCACGACCAGAATTTTTGAGGGCTAATAGAGGACCTTCATCTATTTTAACCCCTTTCTGGAATTCCACTTCGGAACCATAGTACAAGCAGGGCACACCGCGGAATGAGAACATCATGGAAAGATTCTCAGCCCATTGGGATGTTCCACCTGTGAAACGAGTGCCATCGCTCGGACCGGGGCCATAGTCATGAGAATCAACGTAAACGACATTCCAAGACGCATCGTTATAATAGTGGTCGCCCTCTTTTGCCACACGTACAGCCTCACCTACATTATTGAAGTTGTAATGCATCGGGAAATCTATGATATAGTATCCTGAAGCCTGAGAATAGTCAGGTTCATGCCATGCTCCATTTTTCATGAACACGTTATCAGATTTATGCTCAGTGCCGGGGTCTTTTTCACAGGTCAGCATGTTGCCTAAGGGTGCTGCACCCTCCGGAACATTCTGCTGTGCCCACCAGTCTGCGGTATAGCTTTTCCACTCGTCTACAAGTTTCGGATCGGATTTCCAAGTGTAGTAGCAGCTTGACAATGCCTGATCACCGTGATAGATCACCTGAGAGTAACGGGCGCAGCATTCACCGAACATATAGAAAGGCATCCCGTCAAGACGATTTTCCTTATATTTTTCGCCTAATTCAAGGAACTTGGGAATGAATGCTGAATTGAATGTGAGCGGAGCGATATGACCGGTTGTATCAATACGGAAACCATCGACGCCCATTTCAATGAATTTACCGTAGCATTCGACTATGTAATCAACTACTGCGGGATTCTCAGTATTCAGGTCAACACAGTCTCCTGCAATCTGACCCCACCAGCGAGTTCGGTCGTCCCAACCCCATCCTTGTCCGACATGGTGATAGTAGTTCTTGTCATCGTGATTCTGACCATCAGTATTCTTCATGTATTTGAAACGTTCTGAATACTGAGTCTTGGCACCCTCATTGGGAAGACTCCAATAAGACATTCCCCCGAGTTTTTCCTCATCAGGGATAAGACATTTTGTGATGTCTGATTGATTTCGGATATTCTGATCGCGATCAAAGAGATGGCAAAGTTTATTCTCACCGAAGTTGCCTGTATGCTGAAGCACGATATCAAGAATAATTTTGATACCTTTAGCATGGGCTGCGTCAATAAGATCTTGGAATTTCACATCTTTCTCACAACCCCAGTCCTTACGGCTTTCATAGCGAAGATCCACAGTGGAGAAATCCATTGCATGATAACCGTGATAGTCAAAGCCGGAAGCATTCTGAACGATTGGAGTAATCCAGATTGCAGTAAAGCCGAGAGCCTTAATGTAGTCAAGTTTTTGGATAAGGCCGGCGAAGTCGCCACGCCATACGGGGTCATTGTTAGCGATTTGGTCAGCCTGACCGTCCCATGAAAGAACATTATTCAGGGGATCACCGTCATAGAAACGGGTGGTCATAGCGAAATAGATTGTCTCATCGCGAAAATCCGTACGGTCGTCAAAGGTGGAAAAATCCGGACCTTTCACATATTTGCCATAAGAATTAATGGGGGCAATTGCGCTGAATGCAAGAATACCGGCAGCCGCCCATTTGTAAATTTGATGCATAAGGTTAATTATTTAGTTAAGCAAAATTTGGAGATTGAAAATACTTAATCAATAAAACAAATTTTTTGCAAAATTATATAAACTTTTAGGCCGCGAGAAATAAATTTATATGTTGTATAACATATTTTTTAGTTTTTAGTTATCATTTTCATTATCTCTATAAATAAAAATGGCTCGGACATTATATCCCGAGCCATTTTATTCAGTTTGTTATAGACTTATTAATTGATTCTAATCTTGGAAACCTTTTTACCGCGGACCACGATATAAATGCCGGGACCCGGGTTGGTAACCTCGACACCCTGGAGGTTGAAGATTCTCGGAGTCTCATTGTCAGACACTCCAACAGCTTGCACACCTGCTGTGCACTCATGCGGGCCCATATCCTCAAAACCTTTGTTTCCGGTTCCCTTATAGAGATGCCCGACCACAGGAGATAGAATGTCATTTGTCTGATCTCCGTTGCCGTTGTTGAAGATCACACCTGTTGTGCCTTCCGGAATTTCAATGTATGCATATCCGTGCGGACAAGTCTGTGTTGCTACCCCGGGCCATTTGGTCTCATTAACCGGCCAATAGTGAGCCTTGATGTCGCTCCAGTTGGTTACGGAGTTGTCATAGAAGACATAGTTCTTCTCTTCTACAGGCTCGTCGCCCATACCGTGCATCTGCTTGATGAAAGTAACGGAGCCTGTCTTTTCAGTGCCCTCGCTGTTCTTTGCTCCCCAGCTCACCTTCACCTGGTCTCCGTCCTGCATGTTCTCTCCGAGAGTGAACTGGGCTGTTGAAGTGAAGTTCACCTTCTGCCCGTCTCCGATCTGATACCATGCGGATTCAGCGTTCTTCGCAGTAGCTGTTACTGTGATTGTCTCTGTGTCAAACTTGCCTCCGTTGGGAGAGAATGTAACGGAAGCCTGTGGCGTTACATTTCCTTCTATTTTTGTTGCAGTGGTGCTTCCGTCATATTCAAAATAGGTGTCTTCAGTAATATTTTTAATATCATTAGTTTTTGATCCTCCATTATTGAATACGACGTTAACAGTTTCATACTCAGGTACTGTCAGAGCACGGTAATCTCCTGCGAGTTCCAAGTCTGCAATAGATTTTCCAGGCCATCCTCCAGCGTGTTCAACTGCCTTTCCATCTTTATCTGTCCAACAATATATGTTACTGCCTGAAGGGGCTTTGACATAAATAGTGATGGCTGCGTTTGGATCTATTTTCTTATAAGTAACGGAACCTATCTTCTCAGCGCCCTCATCATTAGTAGCGCCCCATGAAACAGTAACGGTCTCGCCGAAACCCATGCCTTCGCCCACGGTGAATGTACTTGTGCGGTTTGAAGCTGAGAGGTTCACGCGATTCTTTCCAGCCACTTGATACCATCCTGCGACAGCAGCGTCAGAAAGGGTAACGGTTACATTCTGAGTGTCAGTCTTGAAAGTGCCGCCATTGGGTGAGAAGCTTACGGAAGCCACTGAAGGACCTACCGCATCCTCTTTAGTATAATATTGAGTTGTGCCGGGATCATCAAATGTAACACCTCCCAGGGAAGCGGGAGAAGAAGTATAAATGAACTTGCCGTCCTCACCAACTTTTCCACCTGTCCAATCCTTAACGAGCACACGGAGCTGACCTTGAGTCTTAGGTGCATCCACTGTAATGGAGCCGCCCCCTTGATAAGTCTGCCCGGTTACAAGATCTGTATAAGTACCTGCCGGGACGTTGCTGAAAGTGGCACCGCCATTGATTGCAACAAGAGCGTATGAGTTCTTGTAGGCGCGTTTGAAAGCATAACCACCATTTGCTGAGCAACCATCCCACGTGTACTGTCCCTTGCGGAGAGCGGGAACTGCCTGACGGATCATATTCAGACGACGTACATGCTGGGCAAGCTCTGCATTTAAAGTTGACTTGACATTGCCGTTGGCATCTTTTATTTTTCCGAATCCATCTGCAGTTACACTGCCTTCAAGATAGGCTCCGTAATAAGCACGACCTGAATTTTTTGATTCGAGACCGGGACCTTCATCTATAGTCTTTCCTTTTTGGAATTCCACCTCTGAGCCATAATATAGACAAGGAATGCCACGGAACGTGAACATGAGAGCGAGGTTCTCAGCCCATTGGTTTGTACCGTCGTTGAATCTGACACCATCATTGGGACCGGGAGAATAGTCATGAGAATCCACATACACCACATTCCAGGAAGCATCGTTATAGAATTTGTCTCCCTCTTTGGCAATATTTATTGCTTGTCCGGCTGAATGGAAATTATAGTGCATCGGGAAGTCGATTACGTTGAAGCCGGAAGCTTGTGAGTAATCAGGTTCGTGCCAAGCACCGTTTTTCATAAACACGTTATCAGAGTTGTGAACAGTGCCGGGATCTTTTTCGCAAGTTTTCATATTGCCGAGGATGGGAGCACCCTCCGGCACAACCTGCTCAGCCCACCAGTCTGCGGAGAAAGATTTCCATTCCTCTACAAGAGCGGGGTCAGACTTCCAAGTATAATAATGGCTGGAAAGCAGATGTTGGTCGCGATAAATCACACTTCCGAAGCGTGCGCAGCACTCGCCAAACATATAAAATGGCATGCCATCAAGACGTTTGTCCTTATATTGCTCTCCCAACTCTATAAATCTTGGTATGAAAGCTGCGTTGAAGGTAACGGGGGCAATATGTCCGGTGGTATCGATACGGAACGCATCAACACCCATCTTAATGAAATTGCCATAGCATTCAACAAGATAATCGACAACTGCAGGATTTTCTGTATTCAAGTCGACACAGTCGCCGGCAATCTGTCCCCACCAACGGCTGGCGAAGTCCCAGTTCCACTCAGTCGACACGTGGTGCCAGTAGTTTTTGGTATCCAGATTCTGTCCTCCGGTATTCTTCAGATATTTGAAGCGTGTGTTATATTGAGTAACAGCCCCTTCGTTAGGAAGATCCCAATAAGATTGACCTCCAAGTTTCTCTTCGTCAGGAATCAAACAAGCCTCAATCTTGGCCTGATTCTTGATATTTTGGTCGCGCTCGAAAAGTTTGCAGAAGAAATTCTCACCGAAGTTGCCGGTGTGCTGCAACACAATATCAAGCACGATTTTCAGACCCTTTTTATGGGCTTCGTCAATAAGATCCTGGAAGTCCACATCGTCGGCACAACCCCATTCCTTACGGCTCTCATATCGAAGGTCAACTTTGGAGAAGTCCATCGCATGGTAGCCATGATAGTCGTAGCCGGAGGCATTTTGTACAATAGGTGTAATCCAGATGGCAGTAAATCCGAGAGCCTTAATATAGTCGAGTTTGTCAATAAGACCCTTGAAATCACCGCGCCAGCAGGGGTCGTTGTTTTTGATCTGATGTTCCTGACCATCCCAGCAGAGGACGTTGTTCATCGGGTCGCCGTCATAGAAACGAGTAGTAATTGCAAAGTAGATTGATTCATCGCGGAAGTCTGTGCGGTCGTCGAAGGTAGAAAAATCGGGACCTTTGACATATTGTCCGTACATACTCATCGGTGTGGCTGCACTCATGGCGAGTAGACCTGCGGCAGCCCATTTGTAGAGTTGATGCATAAGGTTAATTAAAAAGTTAAGCTTTGAGTAAAAGAACCAAAAAAGAATCTTCTTTCCTAAAAAAGTAAGAATTTATGGCAAAATTATATATTTATTTATTAAAACTAAAAAATAAAAACATGTTATATAACATGTTTTTATTTTTTTAAGAAGAGGTGTTCATTATGAAATCGGATACTGTTCTTTCTTAAATCACACGTTTATTTCCTAATAAGAAGGAATTGATAATGCTTGGGAGGGGTGTCATTACATAAAACGAAATTACATTCTTACGACGCAGCGGGATTGCGGAGCAATCCCCTCCCAAGCATTACCAATCTCTTGCTTCTTACTTCTTACTTCTTAACTTCTTAACTTCTTAACTTCTTAACTTCTTAACTTCTTAACTTCTTAACTTCTTAACTCCCTTTCTTATTCTATTTGAATAGAGTAGTTTTCGAGGAAGTTTTGAGTTTTATTGATATATTCCGTCATTACAACATCATCCTCCACAAAGGGAATTACCTTGCGATAGTCTTCCATAACCTTCTCAATCATTGGGGAAGATTTTTGTGGACGCCTAAAATCAATTGCCTGGGCTGCATTAAGCAGCTCTATAGAGGCGATGATTTTTAGATTGTCTATAATCTTATGCAGTTTGGTTGCTGCATTCGCACCCATGGAAACTAAATCCTCCTGACCGTTGGAGCTGACAATAGAGTCGCAAGAGGCGGGCCAGGCATACATCTTGTTCTGGCTCACAAGAGAGGCATCGGCATATTGAGGAATCATAAATCCTGAGTTCAGACCAGGTTTTGCAACCAGAAATTCCGGCAAACCTCTTTGTCCTAATATCAGCTGGGCGACCCTGCGTTCTGAAATATTGCCTAATTCTGCAAGTGCCACTCCCATATAGTCGAATACTAAGGCTATTGGTTCTCCATGGAAATTGCCTCCGCTGACAACCATATCCTCATCCGGGAAAACAGTAGGATTGTCAGTTACGGAGTTTATCTCCGTGTGAAGCACTTCCGTTACATGGTGCATCGCATCTTTCACGGCTCCATGCACCTGTGGAATACAACGGAAAGAGTAGGGGTCTTGAACATGTTTCTTGTCTCTTTCAACTATTTCACTCCCTTTCAGGATTTTTCTATAAATTTCAGCAGTTTCAATCTGTCCGCGATGAGGACGCACCCTATGCAGTCCTTCCCAGAAAGGTTCGATTCTTCCGTCATACCCCTCAAGGCTCATTGCTCCGAAAAGATCGAAACAGTTCACAAGGTGCCATGCGTCGATAAGAGCCTTGATGCCGTTCGCACTCATAAACTGTGTGCCGTTAAGTAAAGCCAACCCCTCTTTCGATTGCAGCTTGATAGGTTCCCAGCCGAATTTCTCGAGTATTTCCTTACCGGAATATTTCTTCCCTTTATACATCACTTCGCCTTCGCCGATAAGCGGGAGGAAGAGATTTGCGAGAGGGGCGAGGTCGCCGCTGGCTCCAAGTGAGCCACGGTCGCACACTATAGGGAGAATATCATTGTTATAGAAGTCTATTATGCGCTCGACAGTCCGGACTTGCACTCCGCTGAAACCCATTGAAAGGGCGTGGGCTTTCAGTAGAAGCATAAGTTTTACGACAACGGAATCAACAGGGGTGCCGACACTGCAGCTATGGCTCTTAACAAGATTCTCCTGAAGGGTGGAAAGCTGCTCTTTTGAAATCTGTTTCGTACATAGAGAACCAAACCCTGTCGTTACTCCATAAATCGGCTCTTTATGTTCCTCTGCCTTGCGGTCGAGATAGTCGCGGCAATGCTGGATTTTCTCCTTTGCCTCATCGGATAAAGTCAATTTCATGTTATTGAGAAGAATTTTCTCAATGATGTCGTATGTCAGAAGGCCGGAGCCTATCGAATATGTATTTTCCATGATTTAGATTTAATAGTTAAATTTATTGCAGACCCTTTATCACCCTTCCTTTATATATGACTGTCTGAACACAGTTCATGCCTATATAATAGGGGAGCATGCTAATCTCCGGGAAGTCCAGAATCAGTAGATCTGCCCGTTTCCCATTCTCGATGCTTCCTGTCTCATTCGCCATGTCCAATGCTGCCGCTCCATTGAGGGTCAGGGCAGTGATGGTTTCCTCAACGGTCATTCCCATATAAATGCATGCTAACGCTATGGTGAGAGGAATGGAACCGGAGAAGCAGCTTCCCGGGTTGAGGTCTGTCGCGAGTGCCACTGCAGCCCCCGCTTCAATGAATTTTCTTGCCGGAGCGTATGGTTCACGCAGGGCAAACGCCGTCAGAGGGAGAAGAGTGGCAACGACCCCTTTCTCTGCCATATTCCTTATTCCTATATCGCTTACGTGAAGGAGATGATCAGCGGAAACCGCGCCCATTTCCGCAGCAAGTTCAGCTCCTCCAAGCGTTACAATCTCATCAGCATGGAGTTTGAGTTTCATTCCCGCCTCTCTTGCCGCCTGAAGCAAACGGCGTGAATCCTCAATCTCAAATACATTTTTCTCGGAGAATATGTCGAAGAAGCGTGCTTTATCCTTCACCAAGGGTATCATCTCCCTTATTATAAGGTCGACATATTCTTCGGTTCTTTCCTTATACTCCGAGGGAACGGCATGAGCGCCCAGGAAAGTAGGAACGATCTCAAGTTTCTGATTTTCTCTTTTCCTGAGGATTTCAAGGGCACGCAGCATTTTAAGTTCGCTTTCCGTATCAAGTCCGTATCCGGTCTTAGCCTCCACTGTCGTAACACCCATCTCGCTCATTCGGTCGATATACCATTGCGCTTTATCCGCAAGCTCCTCCGGGGTTGCCTTCCGGGTGGCATTGACTGTGGACTGTATGCCTCCGCCACGCTGCATTATGCTCATATATGATTCTCCTTTCAGGCGCCATCCAAATTCCTCCGGACGATAACCCCCGAATATGAGATGAGTATGAGAATCGACAAAACCGGGGATAACCGCTTTTCCTCGGGCATCTATATTTGTGAATCGGTTATACACCCGGAGAGGATAACCGGTTTCGTCGCCGACAAATGTTATCACCCCATCCTCAACCATGATTACTCCCCTCGGGATATGGAGCAGGTTGCCCATTTCGGCTCCACATTTTGCAGAGGAGCCGACAGGGGTGAAGATATTGGCATTATAGATAAAAACGTTGCCTTTCATTACTCTTTGTCGATGACATTATTTACAACCGCAATTATCTTCTCTTCACGCTCGCGGGCGGCTTCCGCTATCTTCTCCGCCTCTAAGAGGAGAGAGGCAGCCTTGGCACGGTCTTTCAGTCCTGCAGCATTTATCCTGACGTTTAGTTGCGCGCCAAGCACGGCAGCGCGTGCGGCAAGAGCGCCAACTCCGGCATCGCTGACAGAAGCGGGATTCCCTTTTTCAGCCATCTCATTCAGCAGGTCGAAAGTTTCGAAGGCGGTTGCCATAGTCCGCAGAGGCACTTCCGTGGCATAAAGTGTCGCTTCCTCCAGGGCTGCCGCACGCGCCGCTTTCTCCTCCGGCGTCTTCTTAGGCATTGCAAAGACAGCCATAATGCGGTTGAAAGCCTCAGTATCCTCGTCAACAAGAGCAATCAGTTTATCCTGCAGGAGATGTCCTCTCTCTGCCCAATCAGAGAAATATTCCCAGCGATCGTCCCAGCCGGCTTTGTGTGCGGAAAGATTAGCCACCATAGTTCCGAGGGCGGCAGCGAGTGCTCCCATATAAGCTGATATGCTCCCTCCGCCCGGAGCGGGAGACTCAGAGGCGGTCTCCTCGGCAAAGTCTCGGCAGGTCATGTCGACAAGTTTTTTTCCTTTCTTGTCGGCAAGCATATCCTCGATGATTTTCTCTTCACGCAGGAAAGGCTTCAACTCATCAAGCCCCATTGACTTGACTGCAATTTTTATTATCTCATCCTCGCTTATTCCGGTTGAACGTTGCTGCTTGCGAAGATAATGTTTGCCTGCCTCTATGAGGGTGCGTTTCGGCACAAGTCCTACAATCTCTGTGCCTGTTACCCGAATGCCTCTTTCAGCAGCGGCCCGGCACACTTCGTCAAATGCAATATGGAGTGGGGTAGTGGCTATATCGGTGATATTCATCGACACCTGCGCAATACCATATTCATCAATAAACCAGCCGATCGCTTTTGTGGCTTTAAGTGTGCCGGGGAGCATTATGACATTTCCATCGGCATCCTTAATCGGTTTCCCGTTTAGCTTACCCCCCTCACGTTTTGGGCGCCCTTTTTCCCTCACATCAAAGGCTATGGCATTTGCGCGGCGCGTTGAGGTTGTATTGAGGTTGAAATTAACTGCTATCAGGAAATCACGAGCGCCTACAGCCGTACATCCGCTCTTGGCAGCCTCTTCATCGAAAGGACGGTTGCCGAAATCCGGACCCTTATCCTCTTTTCCCATACGGTCTGCCAAACCTTCATATTCACCTTCACGGCATACAGCAAGATTTTTTCTTTCCGGGGAATATGCGGCTGCTTCATAGCAATAGCAGGGTATGTTCAATTCTTTCGCCGCTCTTTCGGCAAGTTGGCGGGCAAGAGCAGCACACTCCTCAAGCGAAATGCCGGAGACCGGAATAAGAGGACATACGTCGGTTGCACCCATTCGTGGGTGGGCGCCATGATGTTTCCGCATATCGATGAGTTCCGCAGCTTTCTTCATACCCCTCAGCGCTGCCTCCACTACCGGCTCCGGCTCACCCACAAATGTTACGACAGTGCGGTTAGTCGCCTCTCCCGGATCAACATCAAGCACCTTCACCTCATTACCTTCAGCGATCGCCGCCACAATAGCGTCAATCACAGCTTTGTCGCGCCCTTCAGAGAAATTGGGCACACACTCTATTATCTTTTTCATGGAATTTAAATTTTCTGCCTGCTTTGGATTTTTTATATCTCCGAATCTTTTACTAATTTGTTGAGAAGGCGCTCATCGGCTATGAAAGGTTCGGTAATCATGAAGCCGTTTTCCGACTGGGTGGCGTTCCATTCCTTAACTGTGGAAACGGCATTCTCATTGCGAGCCCAACTGCGGCGAGCCACACCTCCCATGACATCCCAGAGCATAGCATTGCGCAATATTTCATCCACTCGTTCCGAACCATCGCAAAGCATTCCGAAACCTCCATTGATTGATTTCCCTATGCCGACACCGCCGCCGTTGTGAAGAGCCACGAGACTCATGCCTCTCGCGCAATTCCCGGCAAAGCATTGAATTGCCATGTCAGCCATAACGTTGGAGCCGTCTTTTATATTGGATGTTTCCCGGAAAGGGGAGTCTGTGCCGCTCACATCGTGATGATCTCTACCCAACATTATAGGACCGACTTCGCCGTTGCGCACCATTTCATTAAAACGGAGGGCAATTTTAAGGCGCCCCATTGCATCCTGATAGAGAATGCGCGCCTGAGTGCCGACTACAAGCGCATTTTTCTCAGCGTCACGAATCCAGTTATAGTTGTCGCGATCCTGACCTCGGCGATTAGGATCGATGCATTCCATTGCAGCCTTATCGGTCTTTACAAGATCTTCATGCTTCCCGCTAAGACAAACCCAGCGGAAAGGACCATAACCAAAATCGAAAAGCATCGGACCCATGATATCTTCCACGTATGAGGGCCAGATGAAACCATCTTTTTCGTCAATGCCATTTTTGGAAATCTCTTTCACTCCCGCGTCATACATAGCTTTCATGAATGAGTTGCCGTAATCGAAAAAATATGTCCCTTTTTTCGTAAGGGCTTTGATAGCCTCGAAATGACGACGGAGAGACTCATCTACTTTGCGCCGAAATTCCTCCGGATTTTCATGAAGGAGTTCGGTGCGTTCCTCGAAAGAGAGTCCGGCAGGGCAGTAGCCCCCCTCATAGACCGCATGACATGAGGTCTGGTCGCTGAGTAATTCAATCTTTATGTCATTATCGACGGCATATTCGAGGAGATCCACGATATTGCCGTGATAGGCTATTGAAAGAGGACACTTTTCCTCCATAGCAGCCGCAGCAAGAGAGAAGGCCTCGGGTATGGAGTCTGTAACTTCCTTCACCCATCCCTGATTCTTGCGGGTTGCAATACGTGAGGCGTCAACTTCCGCCACTATGGAGACTGCTCCCGCAATATCTGCTGCTTTCGGCTGCGCACCGCTCATGCCCCCTAATCCGGAGGAGACAAACAAATGACCTTTAAGATCGCCATCCTGTGGCACTCCGAGTTTCATACGGCCCGCATTGAGAATGGTGTTGAATGTACCGTGCACTATTCCCTGGGGTCCTATGTACATCCATCCTCCGGCAGTCATCTGCCCGTAGTTGGCAACCCCCATCTGCATTGCCTCGTGCCAGTCGTGGAGATTATCGAACATTCCCACCATCATGGCGTTGGTGATAATCACGCGCGGAGCATCTTTTTTTGAAGGGAACAACCCTAATGGATGACCGGACTCCACAACAAGGGTCTGCTCATCAGTCATTTCCTCAAGATATTTTTTAATGAGATTATATTGGAGCCAGTTCTGGCATACCTGACCGGTCTCTCCATACGTAACCAATTCGTAGGGATAGAGCGCAATGTCGAAGCAGAGGTTGTTGTCGATCATCACCTGGAATGCTTTCCCGGCAAGACATTTCCCCTTATATTCATCAATTGGCTTGGCTTTCAGATCTCCCTGAGGACGCCAGCGGTAAGCATAGATTCTTCCGCGTGTGCGTAGTTCCTCAAGAAATTCAGGCGCTACCTTTTCGTGAAGCTCCTCAGGAAGGTAACGTAAGGCATTTTTAAGAGCTGTAACGGTCTTTTCCGGCGTCAAGGTAAAACCTCTATCAGGAGCGCGGCGTATTCCTTTCTCAAATCGGGGGTATTCCGGCAGTTCGGCTGTCAGGAGTATTCTGGGCTGTTTCATGGTAGGGGCAAATTGAAAATGTCAAGTTTGTGATTCTTTGTTGCAATATAAATTATTCAACAAATCACCGCAAAATTAACCAAAATTCTATTATCTGCAAAAGCATATACGAGAAATTGAATAG
>CAMWSM010000022.1 GCA_947176915.1 uncultured Porphyromonadaceae bacterium
GCTATTCCATCTTTAATTGCCATCTCCCTTAATTCGTCAAATGTTAAAAGTATTACTAATTCGCTCATATCGTATCTTTTTTATAGTTGTTTATTTATTATTATCTGAAAATCGGAGTTTACCCCGACATAATATTTTTTCCTATCTTCTGACTTATATTAGACAAATATAGTAACTTATTTTATAATATACAAATTTATGTATCACTAACTTAGATGTTAATTATATGTGGTTCTTAGGAATGATTTATATAGGTTTTGTTTGGCTCGGTTATAAGACTGGATGATTTTTTGTTTTCCCTGCTTTGAATTTCTTATTTTCATTTTTCCTCCAATAGAAAAAACTGGATTAAATCGGCTTTCCCATCCAATATATAGGGGGATTGTTTTTATTTGTGTGCCGTTATAAATATGATTTAGCAAAATTTTTATTTCAGAGGCTTTTATTTGTAGAGGTGGGTATTTGTTCATCTGCTCTCTTTCGGTGGATTGTGGGCAAAATAAAAGCCAATTAGAATAGATCTAACTGGCTTGTCGTGTATGTCGGGGATTGGGTTGAAGTCAGGGGTTAATTTTCCGTCTTATTGGCTTATTTTTCCTCCAGTGCCTTTAATTGTGCTTCATCTGCCTCCATCTGCTTTTGAAATTGTTCTTTATTCACCTCCATCTGCTTTTTGAGGGCATTTATCTGGTCTTGTTTTAGTTTCTCCTGCTTCTCCTCCAGTACCTTTATAAGGTCTTGACAATAGGATATTGCAGTTTGTATGCTATTAAAAGTATTAGCCTTAATCTCCTCTTCTATCTTGGAGATTATTGTTTTAGGATTCTTTAGGATTCTAACTTTCTTTTCCTGCTTCCCCTCCTTTTTGTCTTTAGTGGCTTTCCAGTTGGTTAAAACCTCTTCCCAATCGGTATTAGTGTCTTGGAGATTCTTTGATAGTTTTGCGTTATGCTTTAATCCGCAATATTCATCAAATAGCGTTTGCAGGTCTGGAGTATTGAGTTTTACCCTAACCTCTGCAATTAGTTTATTTTTCTCTTCTACCGATAGTTTTAGTTTCTTCTCGGCTGGTTCTTCTTTTTCCTTTTTTGCCATAGGTTAATATTTATTGCCGTTAATCTCTGACTTTATATAATAGTATCGGCTTATCTACTATTCCAGTCATTTGTTATTCTCTCTTTAATATATCAATCTATTTGATATTTCGGATTTATCTTGATATTATTTAATTGTTTGGGGTATTGGCTACCTTTATAGGTGCAAATAATTAGACTTCTTTCCATAAGTCTTTTTAATTGCTTTATCATCTTTAAAGAATGATAGCCTACTTCTATTGTCGGGATATATGTTTTAACTAAAAAGTCTATATCCGATTGATTTAGATTATATCGTTTTATAAACTCTTTATTATCTGCTAATCCCTCTTGTATATCCTCATTTATTAAATCGGTGTCAAATTCATAAACCGATATATCTTTATCGGGTTTCATAAACTCTAAAACCTCATTAATATCTGTTTGAGATTACTTTTTATTGGTTATTATTCTCTCTCCAGTTGTTTCTGATTTATCAAAATAGTTTCTTACTTTGTCGGCTTTATCCTCCTTTGTTAGATTTGCATAGACATCTTTTATCATTCTATCATCGGCGTGTCATGTCATATTGCAAATAATATCAACTGGAACACCCTCTTTTACTTTGTTTGTTGCAAATGTATGTCGAGCGCAATGACTGACTATTATTTCCCATATAGGATTAATCTGTTCTTTTCCCCTGCTATCTTTCCATTTGTATTGTCTATTTAATCCTGCTTTCTGACATATATTTTTCAGAGCCTTATTATATAGATTATCATCAAACTTATTCAGATTGACTAACTTTATTTGTTTTACTTCCTCTAAATATCCCTTTATCTCATCGGTAATATATATTTGTGAATAAGTGCCTTTCTTTATAGTTTGTAGGGTAATAACTCCATCTTTTTCATCATAATTACCCTTAATCACTTGTAGAATATCGCTTATTCTCTGACCACTTGCACACTGGAGCAGGAATATAGTCCTATATTCCTGCTCTTTTTCGGTTAATGTCTTGCAGTCCTTTATTGCTTGTATTTCCTCATCATATAGGAGAAATCTCTTTATCTCATCTTGTTGGCGTTTATCCTCTATCTTTTTATATTCAACTCTACTGAATTTATATTGTAAGTATTCATCATTAACTATCAAAACATCATTAATCAATCTTGCAATTAGTTGACATAATGTGTTAATGTGGGATTTGCCTATTTTCTCCTCTTTGTTCATTAAGTCTATCAAATAGGCTTTATAAGCGTTTAATCCAGTCTGACTAAACACCTCCACACTATTATTTAGATTCTTTTCCTCTATATAGGATATGAATCTATTAAGTTGCTTTCCTGCATTTAACACACTACTTTCTTTATTTTGGTGTATTACCGTATAATAGTAATTAAATGCTTCTCTTATTGTCTTGATAACGTCTATTGTCAATGTCTTTTTCTTTGCCATATCTTTATAAATATAGGTCTTTAACACCTCCACAATATTTGCAGGTGTTTCCTCTTGGTTACAAAGATAACAAATAAAATCCATATAATAGCCTTTTATCTGCTCCAATCTTTCATTGACTATCCGATTATTCTTATTGTCAAGTCTTGTATTCGTGTTACTGATTACTGCTACTTGTCTTGTATTATCCCAATGTCGGGGATTAACCTTTACATTAGTGGATAGTTTATATTGCTTTCCTCCGATTGACACAACAAAGTAAATCGGGGTCGCTTGTACTCCTTTCGGCTTTCGGAGATTGAAATGAAATTTTCTCTCCGTGGGAAATTCCTGCTTCATTTGCGGTTCTTGTTTTTGGTTCTTAACTCTCTCATTTTCGTATGAAAAATCGGGGAGAAAACCGCCTAAAATCGGGTAAAATTCCAGCCTTTAAAACTCGCAAAATTCATGTTTAAGCAAAGGATTGAGCAACGATAGATGCCCGTGGTGTTGTAGTATATCCATGTGATAAGGTTTTCAACAACCCTTATCAGGAATATTGCAAATACAGGCGTGGGCTTCTGCGTTGCCGTTCTGCTTAGACAAGGCAATGCGAGAAGCCTCGGAATGAAGAACGGCAAATGATACAGATTCCCGCGCTTTTCGTCTATCCACTTATTTTGCCTCCAGAGGAATCAAGGCACTTATTATTATAATGATATATACATCATTACCACATCACTTGCCAATCATAAAGATTATTTTTTCATACAGAGAGCACGGCAATTAAAATTGCCGCGCTCCGACTCATAGTGGCGTTACTTAAAGTAGATCGTAAGCAACGCCCCCGGGATTGAAGACTGTTGTGAAACACTCTTCTCTCCTGTAATATAAGTTATTAGATTTATTTAGCTTAGAGGGTGCTTCGGCGCCCTCTTTTTCTTTACAAAAATAACAATTAATCATATTTTACACAAATTAAAAGCTTATAACTGCCGAAAAATCCATATTTTACCTCCCTCACTTGGCGAGTGCCTAATAATTTACTAACTTTGCATTACAATCGAATAAGCCGTTTGTAAATTCAATAACCCTATAATATGGATAAAAAAATTGAATTTGAAGATATTTTCCGGGATGGAGCACCCGGATACAAAATGCTCTACCTTGAAGCAAATGTATCAAATGAACCTACTCCCGAGAGTTTAAGAAAAGATCTTGAAAGTCTCGCAAAGGAGATCGAAGGTACGTACTCTATACCCGATATTAATAAAATACCTGCCATTGCAGCAACCCGAAAGGCATACAAGACATTTGGCAAAGATCCTAACCGCTATCGCCCTTCTCAGGAACAGTTGATGAGACGAATACTTAAAGGTCTCGGTCTTTACAATGTGAACGCACTTGTGGATGCAGGAAATCTGGTTTCAATTTCCACCGGTTGCAGTCTCGGCATTTTTGACCGCGATAAGATATCAGGGGATATTCTTACACTCGGAGTCGGCAAAAAAGATGAGCCCTACGTGGGAATAGGAAGAGGAGTCCTGAATATTGAAGGAATGCCTGTCATAAGAGATAGTGTTGGAGGAATAGGCACTCCTACCAGCGACCATGAGCGTACAAAAGTGAGCGAAAATACAAAACGTATCTCAGTTTGTCTTCATTTGTATGATCCCTCCTCAGTATCTCCTGACTCGGTCGCTATGCTTCTTAAAGATGTGCTCAATAAATATTGCGGTGCGTCTGAAATAGAGTGCAGAATTATTAATCCTTAACCAACTCTACATAACTAATTATGGCTAAAAAAAATTCAAATAAAAAAAACGTTTCTCTATCACCTGAAAAATTTCTTAAAGAGAAAGCAAATAAACTCCCCATATATAAATGCTATGTTAGCCGTGACTACCAGAAAACCGGCGAGGCGATGGTGATTATTTCACGGACAAGAGGGAACGGTAAACTATGCACTGCCTCCTATTTGATTGATTTATGGTGTATGGGGATTAAAGATTCCTACGGCAATGTCAATCTGGAAAAGGATGTGTTTGAAGATCACATAGCGAAGCAAGGGAATATTTTGGAAGAAATTGACTACACTACAGTGCATAACCTTATTTACGGAGCCCTCGAGTTTGCTGAAGAGGCAGACATTGAACCACATTTCTCCTTCAGGACATGGAAATATCTCCTTGCCGAGGACAACGACGAAATCCCTCTCATAGAGTTTGAATTTGGCAAAGATGGGAAACATTTCCTTGTTACAGAACCGGGTTCACCCGCATCTATGCTTATTCCGAGAATTAAAAATAAACTTGGCGATCGGTTTGATTATATCTTGGGAGGCATGGAGGATGATATGCTTCCTTATTTTGATGAAGAGGAGTGGAAAGAAGAGGAACGAAAGCGATTTCATTATGATTATCCGGACTATCCTTCTCGACTGAATCTTCATCATCCCTATCTTGGGGAACTTCTCCTTTCGGACACCCCCTCAATTCCACAAAAGGATTTAGACAAAATCCTGTCCCTTCCAAAGGAGGAGGTGGAAAATGATATACTTCAGATCGTAATGTGGGAGATAGGCGATACTTACAGGAAAATAAATTCTAACCCTAAATTTGTTCCCGAAAATTCTACGCTTATCCATTCCCTTCTTCTGTTGGCTGCCTTAGAAAGTAAAAATGGATTTAAGGCTGCCATGGAAATATTACACCAGTCAGACGATTTCATAGAATCTCATCTTGATATTGAATCAACGGAATTTTTAATTCCCGCCATAAAATTCTCTAATCCGGGAGAGGAAGAGTTCAAAATGCTTGAGGATTTCCTGCATGAAAAGGGGCACTGCTCTAATGCATACACAGTAGTAGGCGAAGCGTTGACAACCATAGCTCAGGAGTCGGAAACCGAGAAAAAACGTGTGATGGATATTTTTACTCGCTGGATTAGAAAAATGCCGGAATATTTAGAAAAGGGCGATTGGTTCAATATAGAAGTGCCCTCCTTCCTGATTTGTAATTTGATGGATCTCGGGGCATCTGAACTTCTTCCGGAAATAAAAGTCCTGTTCGACGCCGGATTTGTCGACGAATCAATCTGCGATGATTTCAATTATGTAAAGGGTGAAATGGAGATGCCTCACACAATAGGTTTTTCACCCAGGTACACCCATGAAAGCATTCTGAATTTAATAACCAGATAATAACATTTTATTCCTTAGAATAGATGGATTTCATATTAGAGAAAACCCTTTCCGATTCCGGGGCACGCGCAGGTGTCATAAAGACTGACCACGGCGATGTGCCAACCCCGATTTTTATGCCCGTAGGCACTGTTGGAAGTGTCAAGGGCGTACACACTCGGGAACTCAGAGATGACATCGATGCAAAAATAATATTAGGAAATACTTACCATCTTTACCTACGTCCCGGTCTCGACATTCTACGAAATGCCGGAGGACTTCATAAATTTAACGGATGGGATCGCCCCATTCTTACGGATTCAGGTGGATTCCAGGTTTTTTCTCTCTCCGGAAACCGTAAACTTAAAGAGGAAGGCGCATGGTTCAGAAGTCATATCGATGGATCTAAACATCTTTTCACCCCCGAAAATGTTGTTGATATTCAACGTGTGATTGGAGCTGACATTATGATGGCTCTGGATGAATGCACACCCGGAACGGCTGATTTTGACTATGCCAAGAAATCGCTTGCCCTTACGCAACGCTGGCTCGAAAGAGGATGGAGACACTTCAAGGAGACTGACGGGATCTATGGTTACAAACAGACTTACTTCCCAATTGTTCAAGGATGTGTTTATCCTGAGCTGAGACGTGAGGCAGCCAGGCATGTCGCTGATCTCGGCGCTGACGGCAATGCCATAGGAGGTCTCGCTGTAGGAGAGCCAACTGAGAAAATGTATGAGATGATTGAGGTGGTGAATGACATCCTGCCTGCCGATAAACCAAGATACCTGATGGGGGTGGGAACCCCTGCCAACATTCTTGAAGCAATCGACAGAGGTGTGGACATGATGGATTGCGTCATGCCCACTCGTAATGGAAGAAACGGCATGCTCTTCACTCGCAACGGCATAATGAACATGCGTAATAAAAAATGGGCTGACGACCATTCACCCCTCGACGAAGGAGGAACGGCATGGGTTGATGAAGTCTATTCCAAAGCATACGTCCGCCATCTTTTCGTGAGTCAGGAACTTCTCGCAATGCAGATTGCCTCCATTCATAACCTTGCTTTCTATCTTTGGCTCGTCAAGGAAGCAAGACGCCATATTATCGCAGGCGATTTTAAATCCTGGAAGACTGATATGGTAGAGAGGGTTACACGTCGTCTTTAATTTCTTAAACTTTAAATCATGCTCTTCAAGAAAAAGCCTGCTCCCCTGCCACCTGACGGTGAGGAAAATAATGTTGCCTCAACAGACGCTATACTTTCTGATGTGGAAAAAGATATGGTGGCTGCTGACGAGGAGATCATCAATGAGGAGATAAATGCCAATCCCACTATTCCGAAAAAAGTGAAGTGGAAAAATCCGTTTAAGATTTATATTCTCGATGTATATATCCTGAAGAAGTTTCTCGGCACCTTTTTCCTCGCCACCATCCTCTTCCTTGCAGTCATCGCAATGTTCGACATCACAGAGAAGCTTGACGCTTTCCTTGTGGCTCCATTCAAAGAGACTATTTTCGACTATTTCTGTTCTTTTCTTCCATATTTCGGCAATCAGCTCTCCCCTCTCTTCGTTTTTATTTCCGTCATCTTCTTCACTTCCAAAATGGCTGGAAATTCGGAAATAATTGCCATCCTGTCAAGTGGCGTAAGTTTCCGCCGTCTCCTTCGCCCGTATATGATGGGAGCTGCCGTTATTGCTGCCTTCACGTTTGTTCTCAGCAATTATGTTATCCCCCCTACCAATGTAAGACGAATTGCCTATACTAACAAATATGTGAAAAATAAGAAAGTGGAAAGCAATGTCAACGTGCAGCTTCAGGTTTCTCCCGGAGTGGTGGCGTTCATCGGCAGATTTGAAGATAGAAACAAGACCGGCTATCGCTTCTCTCTTGATAAATTCAAAAATCAGGAATTGGCATCACGTACCACTGCACAGTCTATAAGGTATGACACCACCAAAACATATCATTGGATTCTTTCCGATTATATGACCCGAGATTTCGATGGCATGAAGGAGAAGATCACCCGTGGCTCACGCCTCGACACAATTATACCTTTCGAACCGAAAGACTTTATGATTGCTGTCAACGATCAGGAAACACTGACCACTCCGCAACTCACGGAATATGTCAGGAAACAGAAAGAACGTGGAGTCGCAAATATCAAGGCTTTCGAAATTGAAAAAGAGAAACGTATTGCATCCACAGCAGCCGCCTTTATCCTTACCCTTATCGGCATGTCTCTCTCCTCAAGAAAGGTAAAAGGGGGAATGGGTATCAATATAGGCATCGGACTCGTGCTGAGTTTCAGCTATATCCTATTCTCAACTGTAACGAGTTCATTCGCCATTTCCGGTCTTACAACCCCATTTATCGCCATGGAAATTCCCAACGTAATATATCTTGCAATCGGAATTTTCCTCTACTTCAGAGCCTCACGCTATTAATAAAATGAAGCGTATTTGAGACAGTCAAATTGTTTCGTAATGCCTGGGAGGGGATTGCTCCGCAATCCCGCTACATCGGCAAATATGTTGATATAAAGGAATTTCCTTCTTATTTCGCAGCGGGATTGCGGAGCAATCCCCTCCCAGGCATTACGGAAAGAGGATGTATCTAAAAAAAATTGATACATCCTCTTTTTTATGCAGATAATATTCTTACTTTATGAGTTCGGAAAATCCTATTTTAAAAAAATTGCTGTTATAATCCTTTTCCCGAACAATCCTTCCTCCTATGACTACTATGTCTATATCAATAGGCACCTTCCCTTCACTGCGTGCCTTGGCATCTCTACCATTGGCAGTTTCATACTCCTTGCATCTTTTTTCTAATGATGCAACATCTTCCTGAATCTTACCGATGACTACGGCATTCATATAGTTCCCTTTAGAATGACCCACCGGAGGTGTTTCGTATATTTCAGACGAAATGATGTCGGTCATAACTGAGTGAAGCCACCTGATTGCATCTCTTATATTTCCTCCTCTGTCGCCGGAATTGGAACCCAGGCTCATCACCACTCTTATTCCTGTGGTCTCCATTTTATTGTGCCTTATGCCTTAACGTAAACAATGTGATTTCCGGATAGGCTGAAAGCAGCCGGGAGGGCATGCCGACTTCTCCCGCTCCGATATTAACATAAAGCTGCGTGTTAGCACCTCGCTCATTAAGGCGTTCATACATTCCACCCCATAGAGGATACCGGAAAACAGCCGGAGACCACGACCACTTCCCTATTCTGAACACCATCTGCATGGCGTGAGTATGTCCTGACAAAGTGAGCTGAATATTGGTGTGATGCGACACATAGTCATCCCAATGCGCAGGATTATGCGTGAGAAGAATCTTGAAATTACGGTCATTCTGATTATAAATGGAATCCTTCTCAGCAGGGAGAGCCAGATCAAGATTGCCATACGACGGGAAAGGGGGATCTCCAATATTCTCAACACCGATTATCATAATGCTGTCGTTATCCCGGCTGATGAAGCGTCTTTCATTATTAAGCAAGTCCCAACCAATGTTTTTTTGATGGATTGCAAGCATTCTGTTGTTTTCCTCCCTTGCTTCCGGGGAATGCCAGTCCATATAGTCTCCATAATCATGGTTCCCTAAGATTGACATCACTCCGTCCGGCGCATGGAGCCTTGACAGAGTGCTCAGGAAAGGCTCTATCTCCTTAGTCTCCCTGTTGACAATATCTCCGGTGAAAACAATCAGATCCGGATGAAGGGCATTGACAGAATCCACGAGAGTTGATACGAAAGTGGTGTCATTGCCCCAGGTTCCGACATGAATATCACTTATCTGTGCTATCGTATATCCATTGAATTGCCGGGGAATGGAATGAGAGATAATTTCCACTCTGTTCACTTCAATGTTATATCTCGAATAAAAAACACCCTCCCACATCACAGCCAACAAGAGAAATCCCATCATTACCCCTATAATGCGAGAGACTTTCCCTATCTTCTTATTATTATCTACAAATAAAGCGAGAAGCTTACCTATAAGAGAGCAGACAACATATCCCAATTTTGCAAGATAAACTGAGATGAATGCATAGAGCATCCACATTACGGGGAGAATATCCGCCCCTTCCTCTCTTCTGGGCAGAGAGAGAGTAACAGCCAGAAAAATCCAGCATATAACCGTGCTTATGATGAAAGCAATTCTCCAGCCCCTCTTTTTTGTAGATCTTTTCACATCATTCCATAGATACAGATCTATGAGGAAAGTGAGAACCAGGAGAGGAATCAGCAACAATATAGGTATTCTCATCGGAATTAATTTAAGGTTTATTCCACTCCGCCAAGGAGCGCCCTGAGCTTATTGCGCAAGGGATTCGCATACATAGTCAACATCATCTCCCACATATATTCTCTCTCCTCGGGAGTAATGTCTTCAAGATCGACTTTATCAAGCTGACGGTTAAAATAACCGGTTATCTCCTCTTTCTTTTCTTCAGAATACTTTCGAGAAAAACGCCGTGTAGAATGAAGAAGATCGTATGCGATATAATTGATCTCAAAAATCTCATAACTTCTATGTATCGCCTGATCTATGAGACATCCTATATGTTTTGCTGCCTGATTATTATCCTTAAAGTCGCCGATCTGGTCAATTTTAGTGTTTATTCTGGGAGTAAGTTGGAAATGCACTTTCCCCTTGAATTGAAGAAGTCCCGTCTCCATTGAAAACAGATCATCACGCTGAGATTTCTTAAAATCAGGATTTCTCCTCTTCATAAGAAACTCCCTGACCTTAAGATAGTCGTTTGGATCATATTCGTAGGATATGGATACAGGCATCAGGTTTATCTCCTTCAGCTTATCCATAAACTGCCCTTTGCCTGCAATTGCAAGCATCTTTATGAGAGCCTCCTGGGTATGATCGCTGCTGTCTTTCGCCCTACCCTCTCTCTGGGCAATCCAGACAGACTCGTTCTTATCCAATATGCAGAAATGAATATAGGCTGAAAGTTTCTTCGCAGCCTCAAGCCCCTCCCGGAGACCGGTGTTGCGCTTCACGATAAAGCTCTTGTTAAGGCGCACAAGGTCATTAATCCAGTCAAAGATGAGAAGATTGTTGCCAATTGCCACCTCCGAGGTGGGGATACCTTTTCTAAGAAATGCCAGATTCAAGAAAGACGCATCAAGCACAATATCCCTGTGATTGGTAATGTAGGTGTAGCTCACCGAGGGATTAATATATTTCACACCCCCAAGAGATATACCGGAAGTAGTGGTCTTTGCCAGCATTTCCAGAAACGGAAACATCACCTGTTTCTGAAAATCATCTTTTGTATTGATTTTCAATAAATCCTCAATCAACGCAGGAACATCTGAAGGAGGCATGGTGTAATTGACAGCATGAAGGAAACCCGGCTCCTTCACAAGCTGTTCCATTTTGGAATGAAATTCCGAATCATCGTATGGGGCTATATCACTGAAGTCGTATTCTGTCTGAGACATATCTTTTCTTTTTAAAGAGTTTTTCTCCGGATGGTTTCCGAAGAAGGTGGTCTTGCAAAGTTAATGCTAATCACCCTAAAATAAAACAATCGCGAGGACAAAATTATCAAAAAAAAATTTAGTCGGCACTTTTACGATAATTTCTCCATCTCTCGATGAGTTCTCTCATATCGGCAGGGACGGGTGCCTCGAAAAACATCTCCTTTCCGCTCCGGGGATGTACAAAACCGAGGGTTCGTGCGTGAAGTGCCTGACGGGGACATATCTGAAAACAATTTTCTACGAAAAGACGATACTTCTGAAAAGTAGTTCCTTTCAAGATTCGATCGCCTCCGTAGCGGGCATCATTGAAAAGAGGATGCCCTTTATGGAGCATGTGAACTCTTATCTGATGCGTCCTACCGGTTTCAAGAACGCATTTCACCACAGAAACATATCCGAAACTCTCAATCACTTCATAATGAGTTACTGCATGTTTCCCCACATTAGGGTCAGACATTACCGCCATCTGCAACTTATTTTTTGGATTGCGTGCGATATTTCCTGTAATCGTCCCTTTTTTCTCAGGAAAATCACCCCATACCAAAGCCACATATTCCCTTTTTGTGGTCTTGTTAAAGAATTGACTGCCCAAATGAGTCTTGGCTTCGGGAGTCTTTGCAACTACAAGAAGCCCGGAAGTATCCTTATCTATCCTGTGTACAAGCCCGAGACGCGGATCACTCACATCATAATCAGGATTATCCTTAAAATGCCATGCCAAAGCATTGACAAGCGTTCCGGAATAATTTCCATGTCCGGGGTGAACAACAAGTCCGGCAGGCTTATTCACCACAAGGAGATCATCATCCTCATAAACAATGTCAAGAGGAATATCCTCCGGAATGATCTCCAGCTCGTAGCGAGGTCGGTCCATAACTATGCTCACCACATCGTTGGGCTTCACCTTATAGCTTGATTTCACCGGTTTCCCGTTGACTATCACGCACTCGGCGTCTGCCGCCTGCTGTATCCGGTTGCGGGAAGTTTTTTCCATGCGGTCAACAAGGAATTTGTCAACCCGAATCATCTGCTGCCCCTTGTCTGCAACAAAACGGAAATGCTCATACATCTCCCTTCCGTCGGCTGAAATGTATGAGGGCTCCTCTATCTGTTCGACATCCTCTTCCGGATTCTCACCAGCCAAAATATCACCTGTCTGACTCATTGCACAAATACTGGTTCAGGATCTTCATCAGGGGTTTCTACAACATCCGGCTCTGTTACAGGTTCCTCAACCGGTTCCTCCACAGGCTGCTCTTCAGTGTAAACCCTAAGTTCTTCATTTTGTAAGGAATCTCGCAGAGTCGAAAGACGTCCGTCCTGCACCTCTAAAGTCAGCCTGGCATTCAAAGGCACCTTCTGGGTCTTTTTCACCACTTTTCCATTGGCAATGACTCTTAGGATGCGGTCGCTTTCACCCAAAACTCTCACAACTCTGATATTCTTAAACCCGAGCTCCTGAAGGCGAGCCATTCCAAGCCGGGGAGGATAACCTTTCAGGGCATCCTCTGCGGGACGTCGATCATTGTCGATGATCACCTCTTTGGTATGCACGGCATTGATGTATAAAAAAATCTTACGACCCGGTTTCACAGTAGCCCCGGCTTTCGGAAATTGCTCTATGACAAATCCGGGCTTCATATCTTCCTTATAAATGGAATCCCGTATGTCAACTCTGAAGCCATTTTCATGCAGTATGTTTATTGCTTGGGTATAAGACATGTTCTCCACCTTGGGAACGACATCCGTCGTCCCGTGTTTGGTAAAAATCTGCAATGAAAGATATACAATCCAAATGCCCAGGAAAGCCACCAAGGCAATTACAATAATATTGGCCCAGACAGGATGTCTGCCGATAAAACCGGAGGCACCGTCAGTCGAGTTCTTTTTCTGCAACATCAAAAAAATCTTAATTTTTATTTTCAAGTAGCAAAGTTAGTCAAAAAAATCATATTTATACGTTTCTTGTTTCAAAAATATTTTATTAACTTTGCACTTCAAAGCGGAAGTTTAATGCGTAAATTCTTATATCTCATACCCCTTCTCCTGCTCTTCACTTCGTGCGGAGAATACAATAAAGTATTGAAAAGCAAAGATGTAGATTATAAATTCGACTTTGCTAAACGGGCTTTTGAAGCTCGAAAATATAATCAGGCATACACTGTGCTTGAAACAATCTACACCCCCTTAAGAGGAGGACCGAAAGGTGAGGAAGCGCTTTATCTGCTCGGGATGGCTTATTTCGAAGATAAGGATTACGTCAATTCAAGTGTCTATCTCAAAACTTATTATTCACGTTATCCACGTGGCAAATATGCTGAATTGGCACGCTTCTATGCAGGCTACGGCAACTATCTTGACTCTCCCGACCCTCAGCTCGACCAGACGCAGACTCTTAAGGCTATTGAGGAACTGCAAGGTTTCCTTGAGTATTTCCCTAACAGCGACAGGGTTTCAATTGCACAGAACGCTATCTTCGAGATGCAGGATAAGCTTACTTTGAAAGAATTGCAGAATGCCCAGCTTTATTACAACCTTGGCAATTTCATGGGCAATAATTATGAATCTGCAATTATCACTGCTCGCAACGCATTGAAAAACTATCCCTATTCCAAATACAGGGAAAATTTTGAAATGCTTATTCTCAAGGCTAAATATCAAGAAGCTCGCCTAAGCGTTGCCGAAAAACAGGCTGACAGATATCGCGACGTGATTGATGAATATTTCTCTTTCACCAATGCATATCCCGATTCCAAGAACCGCAAGGAGGCTGACAATATTTATGAAATTGCACGTAAACACGTTCAGGAATAATTGTTTATCTTAAAATATATAATTCACCGCTATGGATTATAAAAAAACAAACGCTCCACTGAATACAGTGACCCGCGATATGATTGCGATGGCTGAACAGACAGGAAATGTCTATGAAACCGTTTGTATTATCGGCAAACGTGCCAACCAGATCGCTGTGGAGATGAAAAAGGAACTTGAAAAGAAACTCCAGGAATTTGCCTCTACTGACAATCTGGAGGAGGTGTCGGAAAATCGCGAACAGATTGAAATCTCTCGCTTCTACGAAAAACTGCCGAAACCCACTCTTATCGCAACTCAGGAATATATTGAGCACAAGCTCTATTTCGCCAACCCGGCTAAGGAAAGAGACCGTCTTGACGACTGATATTTCCGAGCGAGAAATAATATATTCCCCCATTCATATAAAAGCCGGAAATTTCCGGCTTTTATCTTTTTAAGCCACCAATCCACCTATGGCATTATCTCTTTTTTCTGATGCGGAGGATCTCTCTGAAGGAACCTACAGAATTTTTATTTTTAATCCTGAAACTGACTATGCCCTGGCAGCCGGACAGAACATATATAATATTCCTGCAAAAATCAAGGAATTAAGAGAAAGAATGGCATGCTGCCCTGCATTCCTTGCCAATATCGGAGATGCAATCCTTTTGCTTGATTCTACCGAAAAAGCGTCCTCCTCCCTTTCTTCTGCTGCAAAACTCATTAATGAGAAGAGACTGGATATTGTGAGCCTTCCGGATATTGCCTCCTACATATCTGAAAGAGAAAAGAGAGAGGAATATCCGATTTTCACACCTTGGGGCTGGAATCACACCTTACGGCAGAGTCTGCTGAAAGCGCGTGTTGAAAGCAAGTTTCTCAAGAGCGAAGCTGAGATTGAAAGCATCAGGCAATTGTCTCACAGGCGTATAAGTTCCATATTCAACGAACACCTCGCTTCTATCCTTCATGACATTGATTGTCCTAAAGCGACGGAGTTATATTCTGAGAGTGATGCTTTGGCATTTTGCCGTGAAAATAATGATGTTTTCCTCAAAGCGCCTTGGAGCAGTTCGGGCAGAGGTGTGGTGAGAAGCACATCATTGGATTCTCTTCATCTTCAACAATGGATAGCAGGATGCATACGTAGGCAAGGGAGCGTCATGGGGGAAATCTCACATAATAAGACCGGAGATTTCGCAACTGAATGGTGGATTGAAAAAGGAAAGCCACACTTTCTGGGACTTTCAATGTTTAAAGCAACTCCCGATGGCAAATACTCCGGAAACATTGAACTCCGGAGCAAAGATATAAGGGAAAAAATAAAAAACCTGACCTCTCAATGGAATGATGCCATAATAGAGGCTCAAGGATTAATATTAGAGAAATTGATTGCCGGAAATTATTCCGGACCGGCAGGGATAGATATGCTAACTACCGATGAAGGAAATTTAGTGCCGTGCGTTGAAATAAATCTAAGGTTCACAATGGGGATGGTCACTCTGTCAAAATCTTTTAGAAATGGAAAAGAATAAAAAGATAGCAATAATAGGGAAAGGTAATGTCGGGACACATCTTGTCAATGCTCTTGCTGAAAAGGTTGAGGTCATTTCAGTTGATTCCCGTTCACTTGCCAATTTCCCTTCCGACTGCATTCTGGCAATAATCTCTGTCTCGGATCGTGCCATCATGGAGGTCGCAGAATCAATTGCCGGGAAAGTACCCTTCATTGCCCACACCTCCGGCTCGATAGGGATTGAAAGCCTGAAAGGGACTGCCCCTAATTATGGAGTGTTCTATCCTTTGCAAACCTTCACAAAAGGAAATTCTATGAGCTATTCCGACATACCTTTTTTTATCGAAGGAAACAATCGGCAGACAGTAGCATTCCTCTCAGAAATTGCCAGGAAAATATCTCCGACCGTAATTGAGGCGGACTCAGAAAAAAGGAAACACCTGCACCTTGCCTCCGTATTCGCCTGCAACTTTTCCAATCATCTTGCTTATATAGCTGATAATATTCTCAGGGAAAAAAATATGGATGTCTCACTCCTTCTTCCATTACTTAGACGCACTGTGGAGAAACTTCAGAGTCTTACCCCTGCAGAAGCACAGACCGGTCCGGCAGTCAGGGAGGATTATCCGGTGATTAACTCACATCTTGAGATGCTCTCGGACAAACCGGAGGCAAAAGAAATTTATCAACTGCTTACCTCAGACATTATTAACACCAAACATAAAAGAAATCTATATTTATGAGTTCAGTCGACTACGATCTTACCCGAATAAAAGGTTTTGCATTTGATGTAGATGGAGTCCTCTCCCCCTCTACCATTCCTCTTGGAGAGGATGGCTATCCCCTCAGAATGGTTAACATAAAAGATGGTTATGCTCTTCAACTTGCCGTCAAGAGAGGCTATAAGATCGCCATCATTACGGGAGGTAAAGGGGAGGCAATACAGACACGTTTTGAGTCGCTCGGCATAAAGGATATTTTCACGGGAGCCTCAAAGAAACTGCCCATATTTATTGACTGGATGAAAAAATGTGGGCTTCAACCGGAAGAGGTAGTCTTTATGGGAGATGATATTCCCGATTTGCCCTGCTTGAGAAAAGCAGGTCTTCCGTGCGCTCCTTACGATGCCGCATGGGAAGCGAAGGAGACGGCCCGTTATATTTCACCCTTCACCGGGGGTTACGGGTGTGGGCGCGACATACTTGAGCAGACTATGAAAGCTCAGGATAAATGGCTCTCCGATGAAGATGCGTTCGGATGGTAATTTGCAATAAATAATTAATACTTGATAAAAATGCTTGACAATCTTAAAGACTATAAAATATTTCTTGCAAGTAAATCTCCTCGGCGCAGAGAATTGCTTCAGTTATTAAGAGTCCCTTTTACTGTGCTGACAATAGGGGGCATCGATGAATCTTTTCCGGATGACATTCCTCTGGAGGAAGTGCCTCAATTCGTTTCTGACAAAAAGGCGGATATATATTGCAAACACCTAAAGGATAAGGAGATTGTAATAACGGCCGACACTATGGTGATTGCCGACGACAGGATAATGGGTAAGCCGAATGACGCTCAGGAAGCTGCGGATATGTTAAAGGCACTCTCCGGAAAGACTCATAGAGTAGTAACGGGAGTCACCATTGCAAGCCGTGGTTTCAAAAAGTCATTCTCCTCTATTACTTACGTTACATTCGGAAGTCTCACGGATGAGGAGATACAATATTACATAAACAATTACCTCCCTTTCGACAAAGCGGGAGCGTATGGCATTCAAGAATGGATCGGAGCAGTAGCGGTCAGTGAGATAAGGGGTAGTTATTACAACGTAATGGGACTTCCCGTGCATCATTTGTTTAAGGAACTTCTCACTATTAAATAAAAGGAGCAAAAAAATGGAGAGACTCTTCGGAATCTCTCCATTTTTTACAATTATATTTCTTTCGGAAACATGGTCATTATGCCTCCTCCTCCACTACAGGAAGTGTGCGGGGAGCCTCATATTTATATTTAGCCTCCCAACCTAAAGCAGACGCGCCAAGAACTGCAGCATCGCTCTCCTTAAGTTCGGAAAGAATAATTTTTGTTTTTCCGCGGAACACCGGCATCAAAGCGCTTTCAAACGCATCTTTAAGCGGACGCATAAGCAAATCGCCACTCTTCGCAAGACCTCCGAAAAGGATGATTGCCTGCGGGCTTGAGAAGACTACCATATCAGCAAGTGCCTGTCCGAGAATTGTGCCGGTATATTCAAAAATATCCTTAGCAATCTTATCACCTGCCACAGCTGCATCATAGACATCCTTGGAAGTGATATCCTCGATCTGGAGATTACGCAGTGTAGAAGGCTCTGTGCGCACCTCAAGAAATTCTCTTGCGCTGCGAGCAACCCCTGTAGCGCTGCAATAAGCCTCAAGACAGCCGGTGCGTCCGCAACCGCAGACACGTCCGTTATTTCTCTTAACAATAAGATGGCCTAACTCGCCGGCATTTCCATCCTGACCATATACAAGCTGACCATTAACTACTATGCCCGAGCCGACACCTGTGCCGAGAGTGATCATAATGAAGTCTTTCATGCCTCGGGCTGCACCGTATGTCATCTCTCCCAAAGCAGCGGCATTCGCGTCATTAGTGATCGCAACCGGAATACCACCGAAAGCCTTGCTTACCTTTTCCGCCAAGGGGATATGCGCACCCCAGGGAAGGTTTGGCGGATTCTCAATTTCACCGGTATAGTAATTAGCATTCGGAGCGCCGATGCCAATACCCTGAATTTTATCTTCCGCATCATTTGCATGAAGAAGATGCATAACTCCGTTATGCAATTCTGCAACATAATCATCAAAATTGGCATGTTTGCGAGTCTTTATAGAATCGCTCGCTATCACTTGCCCTCTTGCGTCGACGATTCCGAAGACTGTATTGGTGCCACCTATATCGACACCCAGTACATAAGGTTTACTCATGATACTATTCTTTAAAGGATTTGATATTTTATGGTTATATAATTTCTAATACTGTACACGAAAGCTTTAACCCTTTCCATCCACAAAGTTATAATTTTTTTACTATATAACACTCTAAATTTGAAAAAAATTGCCACTTCATTTGTTAAATTAATAAAATAGCGGCTGACTTAGCACATAATGCTCCGTCGGCTGTTCAAAAAATCTTATTTTTTTATGGAAATAAAATCACATTTCGACCACGTTAATTTTAATGTTACCGACCTTGACCGCAGCATTAAATTTTATAAAGATGCTCTCGGACTGGAGAAGACAGGAGAAATAATGCATCCTGACGGTGCTTTCAAAATAGTTTATCTTTCACGACCGGGAGAAAATTTCCGTCTTGAGCTTACATGGCTCCGCGACCACCCCCAGCCATACGAATTGGGAGAGAACGAAAGCCATTTGGCTATGAGAGTGGAGGGAGACTATGACAAAATACGGGAATATCACCGCGAAATGGGGTGCATCTGTTACGAAAATAAGGAGATGGGCCTCTATTTCATACATGATCCGGACGACTATTGGATTGAAATCCTAAAATGGAAATAAACCATTCAACCAATCTTGACTTAATTTGTTATATTTTATGAAAACACCTTAAGCTGCAAGCCATAAAATCAAAAGGCTTGCCACTTAATCTTAAATTTCGACAAAACACATTATATAATATAACCCAAATTCGATATATATGAATTTCAACAATTTCACAATCAAATCGCAAGAAGTGGTGCAGAAGGCTATTGAGCTTACCCGCCAAAACGGGCAACAGCAGATAGAACCTGTACACATTCTCAAGGCACTCATTGCCGAAAGCGAAACGATTGTCAATTTCGTATTCCAGAAGTTGGGGGCGAACCTCAATTCCGTCAATATGGCAATCGACAAGGACATCCAATCTCTTCCGAAAGTATCCGGAGGAGAGGTGTTCCTGAGTCGCGAAAGCAACGAGGCTTTACAGAAAGCCATCGATTTCTCAAAATCGATGGGAGACGAATATGTTTCTGTGGAAGCAGTGCTGATGGGCATACTGAAGACTCGCTGCAAAGCGTCTCAGATTCTTAAGGATGCCGGCATCACAGAGGATGGCTTGAAAGCAGCCATCAATGAATTGCGAAAAGGCAATAAAGTAACTCAGCAGAGTGCTGAAGAGTCATATCAGGCTCTCAGTAAATATGCTATAAATCTTAACGACAGGGCAAGAAGCGGAAAACTTGATCCGGTCATTGGCCGTGATGAGGAGATTCGAAGGGTGCTCCAGATCCTTTCTCGCCGAACTAAGAACAATCCTATGCTTGTAGGCGAGCCGGGCACCGGTAAAACAGCTATAGCAGAAGGTCTCGCTCATAGGATCGTGCGTGGAGATGTGCCCGAAAATCTTAAATCCAAGCAGATATATTCTCTGGATATGGGTGCCCTCGTGGCAGGTGCAAAATATAAGGGTGAATTTGAAGAGCGTCTTAAGGCTATCGTAAATGAGGTTACTCAGAGCGATGGTGAGATTATCCTCTTCATCGATGAGATCCATACACTTGTCGGAGCGGGAAAAGGTGAAGGCGCAATGGATGCCGCCAACATCCTTAAGCCGGCTCTCGCGCGTGGCGAGCTCCGCTCAATAGGAGCCACCACTCTTGATGAGTATCAGAAATATTTCGAAAAGGATAAGGCTCTCGAACGTCGTTTCCAGAAAGTAATGGTGGATGAACCGGACGAAATGTCGGCAATCTCTATACTCCGTGGATTGAAGGAGAGATATGAAAACCACCACAAGGTGCGCATTATGGACGAGGCCATCATTGCAGCCGTCCAGCTTAGCGTCAGATACATCACAGACCGTTTCCTTCCTGATAAGGCTATCGACCTTATCGATGAGGCTGCTTCAAAGCTTCGTCTGGAAATGGACTCAATGCCACAGGCTCTCGATGAGGCACAGCGCAAGATTGCCCAGCTTGAAATTGA
Source organism: uncultured Porphyromonadaceae bacterium (assembly GCA_947176915.1). GTDB lineage: Bacteria > Bacteroidota > Bacteroidia > Bacteroidales > Muribaculaceae > Lepagella. Next base: position 20,499 of record CAMWSM010000022.1, read on the forward strand.
GCGTGAGGCGCTTAAGCGTGAAGGCAACGAATATCGCATTAAGGAGATCGATGAAGATATTGCAAATCTTCGCGACACAGAAAAATCGCTCAAGGCAAAATGGCAGGCTGAGAAGAATGAGATCAATAAGATTCAGCAGAATAAGATTGAGATCGAGCAACTCAAGCATGAAGCCGAGATGGCAAAGCGAGAGGGTGATTATGCCAAGGTAGCCGAAATTGAATACTCCAAGATCAAACAGAAGGAGGATGAGAATAAAGCCACTCAGGAGAAACTCAAACAGCTTCAGGGTGAAGGCGCCATGATTAAGGAGGAGGTAGATGCCGAAGATATCGCGGAAGTAGTAAGCCGCTGGACAGGCATACCGGTCAAGAAAATGGCTCAAAGCGAGAAAGAGAAACTTCTCCATCTTGAAGAGGAACTGCATAAGAGAGTGGTGGGTCAGGAAGACGCAATCCGTGCCGTTTCTGATGCCGTGCGCCGTTCACGCGCCGGACTCAATGATCCACGCCGTCCTATCGGCTCATTCATCTTCCTTGGAACAACCGGCGTCGGAAAGACTGAGCTTGCAAAGGCTCTTGCTGAATACCTTTTCGATGATGAGGATATGATGACACGCATCGACATGTCCGAATACATGGAGAAACACTCCGTATCGCGTCTTGTCGGAGCGCCTCCGGGATACGTTGGATATGAAGAGGGTGGTCAGTTGACAGAGGCAGTGCGCCGTAAACCTTATTCAGTCGTTCTTTTCGATGAGATTGAAAAGGCAAATCCTGACGTTTTCAATATCCTTCTTCAGGTTCTTGATGACGGCCGTCTGACAGACAACAAGGGACGTTTCATCAACTTCAAGAATACGATCATCATTATGACCTCAAACATGGGGTCAGATATCATCCGAGAGAAGTTCAAAGGGTTCGCTGAAAAGAAAGAGGATGAGAAAGAGGAGATCATCTCCACAACCAAACAGGATGTGATGGATCGCCTGAAACAGATCATCCGCCCCGAGTTCCTCAACCGTATTGACGAGACAGTGATGTTCACACCTCTTGACAAGAAGGAAATTCTTGAGATTGTAGAACTCCAGGTTAAGAGCGTTCAGAAAATGCTTGCTTCAAACGGCATAACTCTTGATGTAACAAAAGATGCTCTTGAGCTTCTTGCCGAAGATGGATACGATCCGGAATTTGGTGCACGTCCTGTAAAGAGAACCATTCAGAGAATGGTGCTCAATCAACTCTCTAAGGATATTCTCGCACAGAAAGTGGATCGAGAACATCCCATCATTATCGACCGCAAGGGTGATGACCTTGTATTCGTAAATGGAAAATAATTTTACCGTTTGACACTCTGAGAAAAGGGATGTATCGTTGGATACATCCCTTTTTCAGAGAAAAAATTTAAAAAAAATTGCATTTTTAGCGGAATCCAAGGCAATAATATGTTTTATAACACGTTTTTTAAACATAAGTCTAAGACATATTCCGCTGTCTTAGCATAGGGGATTTTTAGGTTCATTTATTAATGCCCCTTTTCGTGACAACCCAATCGAGGGACTGACAAACCCTCTTCGTGACAACCCGCAGGGGCTTACAACCCTGCTTTTCGTGACAGCCAACAGGCCTGGCAAACCTGTTTTGAGAGTTAATTAATCGTCATTCGTGAGAGGCATCGTGATGGATGCAGAATGGCAAATTGTGTAACGAAATTACGTTATTGTGAAAACCAAGTATTTATTTTTATCTTTAGTGTTCGCCGCTTTTCTTTCATCTTCAATTCCCGCAGGGAGCCATTCCCTTATGCCCGGAGAGGAAGCACCTTCGCTCGTGCTCTCCGCTAATTCAAAAGTCAAGTCTTTGAAGGAACTCGACGGTAAATATGTAGTAGTCAATTTCTGGTCGTCTTCTGATCCGGAATCAAGAATCGCAAACAGTCGCCTCGCTAAGCTGGCTGACTCTCTTCCCTCCTCAAAAGTGAAATTTGTAAGTATCTGCACAGATACTGATGAGACTCTCGCCTCTGAAATCATAAAAACGGATGATCTCCCCTCCTCAGCTATCTCACTCTCCCATTCTGATATTGATGCAGAAGTTGCGGAAGATTATCAGGTAGCAACCGGCAATCGTTCTTTCCTTATAGATCCTTTCGGAAATTTGGTAAAAATTTCTCCATCCGAAGAGGAAGTCATTAAAATTGTTGCATAATATCGAAGTCAACACTTCAACTATTCATAATTTTTCCTTTCGCGCAGAGTCATGCTGACCCTGTGCTTTTTTTTCTTAATAAGTAAAACAGCCATTTCGGGTCAAGAAGACCGGAAATGGCTGTTAATATTATGTTTCAAATAAAAAGAAAACCCGCTCAGGCAACGCACTTTATGCCAAGCCATACCATCAGAAGACCGAGGGCAACGGAAGGAACGATGTAGCAGATGAATTTCAACCATTCCCCCTTTTGAATCATGGCAAAACTGTCATGGCTGAAAGACGAGAAAGTCGTGAAGCCTCCGCAAAAACCGGAAATAAGCAGAGCGTTAACCAATGGACTCATGTCATGGCGAGTCCAAAGTCCGACAAAAATACCTATGATAAAACATCCGATGACGTTGACTGCAAATGTTCCGGCGGGATATTTATCACCGAAAAGTTTCTTACCGGCTACACCGGTAAGGTATCGTCCGCAGGTGCCGGCAAAACCGCCCAACCCTGCAATAAGCATATATTCAATAATCATAATTTTAAACAGTTTATAGGGTTAAGCATTTTGAGTTTTTGAAACAGGTTTACGGATGCAAGCAGCGCCTAAAGCAACCATTGCAATTCCGAAAACAAGACTTGTCACCATGTAAAACACAAACATTCCGGAATCACCTTTTTCAAGAAGCGAAATCATATCGTCAGAAAAAGAGGAGAAGGTTGTCAAGCCACCACAGAAACCTGTAATCCAAAGCAGATTGGCAGTCTTGCTCAGACGTCCGGTCTTATTAAGATACCCATAAAGCATACCGATGATAATACATCCAACCATATTTGCCATAAATGTTCCCAAAGGGAAAGAGAGTGGGCATATCGCCGCTCCCAGCTTATCCGAAAGGAAACGAAGACAGGTGCCTAAAAAACCGCCGGCACCGGCGATCATTGTAGATTTAAACATAATGAATTTTTTTAATTAATTTTATTTTTTATTATAACACCTGATCGCCTACATTAGTTGTCATGACTTGTAAGTACTACTTATCTCGCAAGCGAGATATTGATCGCTATGCCGTAATTGGAATTTGAAGTAGGATAAGAATTATTCGACACGAGCGGAGTATTAACCTGATGGTCGAAAAATGCAGATAGCGTTACTTTCCTGCTGAATTGATAACTTGCCATAAAATTGACCGAAAAAGTGCGAGTGCCATTGGTTGCCTGAGTATAGGCAGTTTCTATCCTGCGGATTAGAGCCTGATTATTGCTCAATGCGATGTCAAGATTCATGGTCAAATCATTGGTTGCACCCCCCTGTTTGCTTCCGAATTTCAAAATCTTTCTGAAATCGGCAATTTTCCATCCCCCGCCTATGGAGAGCTGCCTGCTTGTTGTCTCCACAAGCTGACCGGCAGAGGAGTTGAGATTCAATGTTCTTGAATCCCTGTATTCTGCATTGAGGGTTATGTCATTAAATAGAGTCATGTTGACACCTATCAGGGGTGCAAACTTCTCCGTAATGCTGACCGAAGATAAATTATAGGGGGAGGAAGGAACAGGCACACCACTCAATTCATCATACATGAAGCCCATGTTATCATTTATTCCTACCCAGTTCATATAGCTTGAATAACTGCCCACAGAATAAGTGCATTGATAGGCATGATTTATAGTGAACGATTTGAAAAATTTCTTTAAGTTTCCCACCTGAAGTAATCCGTCGTAGGTTATTCTCCAATTCGGACGCATGCTTTCAAGACCGGGAAAATGAAGCAATGTTACCTTGTCAGGATTATAACCGCTGTAAGCAGCGATAAAGGCAGGCACCAATACATCAGCACTGGTGGCAGTAACCGTGCCAACCTCCGGATTAAAAGGCATTCCGGCAAGAGCATTCCCCTCCATAAATCCCCCTTCGGGATAATGACTGCCAATATATGAAGCCTCTACCCTTGATGCTATTTTGGGGATATACTCCAGGAAACGGTTGAAGGCTGCCGACTCATAGCCATTTTCCGCTTTGCTGCTTCGCATGGCTGAACTCAGGGCAACATGTGTGCGAACGTATGACCCGCTCCTTGAAGTAGGCATTCCGGCATACATAAATTGCAGCTGGCGCGTACGGTTGTCCGTCAGATTGCTGGTCAGGACCACCTTCAATCCTCTGATCGGCTCAAGTGTTAGTTCAAAATTAAATTCTTTCCCCTCATTCCAAATTGCAGGAGATGTCATGTCTGACCCGGTTAAGAGCCATCCTCTGTCGAGAGCCTTCTCGACATATCCTTCATCAAAGAATCCGAAAGCGAAATCAAGTCCGGGGGATAATGGTCCGTATCCACCGCTCTGCCCGAATATGTCTCCCACATTAGGAGCAAACTGGGGAAGGTTGAGAGAATGAGTTCCACGCCATTTGAAAGACAGACTTCTCGGCATCATCAAAAATCTCAGGGAATAATCACCAAATTCTTTAAGCCAACTATCCTTGGAAACCTTCTTATCCTCCTTCACAGTAATTTTCAAATTCTTGTCTCCTCTATTGCGCAGTTCGACAGTGTTCTCATCTATCACCTTATAATCAAGTTTAAAGGATTGATTGCCATCCATTGCCGAAACCTTTACCCGCTTAGTCTTTAGATTGTGCTTTATATACGTCGACGTGTCAGGCTGTAAGCTTACAGCCCTCTCAAACTTTCGGGGGGCAGAATCTTTAGAGGAGTTTCTCCCCCGGTCATTTCTGCCCGAATTTTTACCAAAACGCTTATTTATCGCTTGCAGATATTTCGATTTATTAAATAAGGTCTCGAAATTAAGACGTGCGTCTGCATTCCATACAGTCTGATTCTGTATGGAGTTTCCGAGATACAGACCATCAACAGTCGTACCTTTATCCCAACGATACACGGAACTATAGCTGACATTTCCCGTCAGATAATCAAGCACGGGGATTTTGCTGAAGGGAGCGCGATAATTTCCGGTAAAGGTCTGATTATAATTCCACGGAGTTCCCAGACCCTTTATAGATGACCAAACAGTGTCTTTCCAATCCCTGTAACGGTCAGGGAATAGTCGTTTGTTGACCGCTCCTATCGTCTCCTCTATTCGTGCTGTAGTGTTGCTCGCAAATGAGAAACTGAGCGACTGCAGAAGGTTCCATGTCAGCGACAGTTGACGGTCCCATATAAAATTCTTGCTCACCTGCACCGGCATCTGAAAATCGACATCAACCTCATTCCTGCTTTGCTCCTCATAATAATAACGAGAAATATTTGTGAAGAAGGTAAGATTGTTAAAAAGCCAATTTACACTCCAGTCCTTAAAGAATTTTGCAGTCCGGCTCTTTCCCTTGATAAAGCTAAATGGTTTCCACGGCTTTATGAAAGGGCTGTAGGTATATTGGAAACTTCCCCGGTAGTCGTTCGTATTCTGATATTCAGTCGTGGGATCGATATTTTTCTGTTTGTTATATGAGAAAGACACCTGGAAATTCGCCGGATCCCATGGCATAGGTTTCTTGCTTTGAATATTGAATTTCAAATTCGACAGCGAGAAACTCTCTACATTTTTTGTTGTTAATGCAAAGTTCATGATCGAATCCTTCTCATGGCGTGTCTGCACGGCATCTACAGCATCTTTTAAAAGTATATCCTGATCAAGAGGATTATATTTGGGTGTGAGCCTTTCATTGGAACGAGAATAAAACACGGGAGCAGACAATTTGGCACCTTCAGGAAGCACTTTTCCTACATCACCCTGCACGGCAACATTATATTGGCTGTAATCGTCAAGCCGGCGCGCAGAAAGACCCTGATCAACGCCCCCGAAGCCGGCAGTCTCCTTATGATATGTAAAATTGACCATTCCAATATCGCTCAGGGCAAGATTGGCATTCACATTGGCTGCCCATCCGCCGGATTCGTTAAAATCGGTTACTCTCAGCTCATTCACCCAAATGGTGCCATCTTTAACTGTGTTTGAACGGTTGCGTATTCCGATCAACATGACGCGAACATCGCTCAGACTCGGATTTCCCAACACACTTACAAGATTATGGTCGTTATGTGGATCGCGGCTGCTGTAAACAATTCCGTAACCTATCCCCTCCTCTCCTGCACTGCGTTTCCTATTGCGTTCAGTCTTTAAATTTGTGAACACTTCAAACGGAACGTCAAGACAGTTGGATATAGGCCAAACTGCCCGTCGGTCGGAGGAATTATAATTATTATAGGTGCCCGGAGGAGTCAGGCTCAACGGTATTTCATATTCATAATAATTGTTCTTAACGTCTGAACCTAAGCGTACGAATAAAGCCAGGTCGCCATCCTTGAGATTAGTCTGATTGTCAACAGTAGCCTCAGCATGCACCCACATCTGCATCCTCCGGTAGATGCGCAAGTCGAGCTGCGTATTCTTATATGCCCCTCGTGCATCACCGGGTTGCAACCCGGTTACCTGCATTTGAAGAGACTGCTCGTTAAGTTGAGCGGCTTGTGCCTGACCCGGATCCTGGATTCTCGTTACGTCGGGCGGAAGAACATAATTCACCGGTTTCCTGCCATAATTCTCCTCGATATTAACGATCGACATGTCAAGATTTCCCTCAGCAGGGGAATCATTTCGGCTGTTTAGATTAAACTTATAGTCCCTCCATTCCCCCCTCACAAGTTCGAGAGAGGCAAAACGCAGATGTGTCTCCTCCTTGAATCCAGTCATGAACATGCGGGCAAACCTTATTGTGGAGAAATCCGAGATTCCTCCCACAATCTTATCCGGCTGGCTTAAGGGAATCTTGAACTGATACCATACAGTTGTGGCATGCCCTTCCCGAGTAGGCACAACCATCTCCCTACGATCCGTTACATAGTTCTTCCCAACTTCTAAATCTTCCGGGCGAATCGACACCTTATATTGGAAATATCTTTCATACTCATTGAGGGTATTATCTTGATTGATATCCTCCACGTCGGGCACACTTCTCGAAGACTGGTAATAAGGGTTGTCGCTTTGGTCGGGCGACAGAGAGTTTCTCTCTACCCCGTTGTAGTGCTTATAGCGGAAAAGGATGCTGCTCTTCTCCTGATCATACCAGGGAGAACGATAAAAATGATAATTATCGCCGGCAGGGTCGTTCATGGGGGAAAAAGGATTTTCCTCCATCTCCCCGATAGTGGAAGGGGGCAGCTTCCTCCGCAATGCCTCCACATATTCAGAATAAGCACCGTAGTTATACTCCTCATCATTAGGGAGTCCGTCAAGACCTACATCTTGAAGAGGGCGTGCATTTTCAGCGTTTTCAAATGCGTAGGTCAAAGAGTTCTGCCGTGATACTTTACCCCATGCCGTTTCTGTTATGAATTGCGTATCGCCATCAATCGGCAATCCGTTCTCATAACTTTTCATTCCGTCTTTTAGAATGTCCTCGCTGATTTCTCCAAAATTGAAATATAGATCCCCCCCCTCGCGGTTATTATTTTCTTCATCAAGGAAGGGATCAAGGAGCCAGAATTGTATATACTCGACATTTGAACTTTCAAAATTGGTGTTCTCCATCTTCCTCATCACTCCACCCCAGCGTTTTTCGGGATGCAGGAGATTGCCCTGCTCATCTATATTCTCCGAATCAAGGTTGTAAGGACCTCTCTCTTTGGGATAGAATGAAAGGTTAAGGGTCTGGATATAGTTGACATCTCCATAAATCTGGTCTCTGCCGGGATAAATCTCCTCAACTCTGACCTCACGCACGTAAGGATTTGAAAGCTGCTTCAAATCATTTCTTAGATAGCCGGGAAGATAGGGAGAGTTTTTCTGAGTCCACATCCTGTCAATATAGTTCCACGCAAGCAACGCCCTGTTTTTGCCGTATGCCACATCATTGGAAAGAGCCGCTTCAGGGAAAAGGGCATCCGGAGAGGGGTCGTAAGGGGTGGAGGCAAGAAACCATGAATATGGATTCCTAAGGTCAATGCCTGTCTGAGTGTTCTCGAAATCATCAATATAGGAGGAGCCCTTCGTAGTGCCTGTTTTCTGACGAGCGGGCACAAGCTGTGCAAATTCAGCATTCAGCCGGAATGTGGAAGGAGCCTGCGCGTTTATGGTCGGCACTTTATTGAGAAGGTTCGTCAGCCATAGGAAATCTTTTGAATAGTTGACATTCAAGCCCCACATAGTGTTATTGATAACCTCATCTCCGATATTCACTTTTTCCGTAAGCGCCTTCTCAGAAAAGTGCATGATGGTTCCTCCGAAAGTAAGATCCTTATTATAGCGATATTGGGCGTCAAATCCAAGCAGCGTTTTCCGCTGCATGCTGAAAAGCGACTGATTCTCAAGAGTAACACTTACATTAGTGCCTGAGTCGATAATGCTTTGATTCGTAATTGTAACTATACCCATGTTATAGTCTACGGTATAGTCGCTATTCTCTGTCAGGGTTACTCCTCCCGCCGTAACAACAACTGAACCTCTGGGCACATTCATGGCATTAAGCCTGATTTGTGCGCCATTGGATGCCTGATACTCTCCTTTCAGCGAAAATTTATTCTTATCGGCAAACTGACGTGCCACCACAAGAGTGGAGTCATAAAGCTCCTTGTATACATAAGGAGCTGCCAAAGTCGCATTTCCTATTTTTTTCTCCAGATGAGCGCCAAACGGCTCTGCCACGGGGAATATTATCTTTCCTGTGGTCGGCAACACCGTATATCCCTCGACATAGTCGAAAAAGCCGTCGGAATTGGATTCCTGATTTGAATCCAGACGATCAAGGTTCATCACCTGCAGAAGAGGAATATCGGCAATTTCTCCCACACGTAGATAATTTATCTCTGTCCCGATTGTGTCGCTTAGATATTTTATATTTAGCTTGAAATTTTTTTTCTGAAGCTGATATGCCCCTAAGGAATAGACATTTTTCATCATCAGGCGCCACATGGGGAGTTGGGGCGAGATTGTCGTGCCCCGCAACATCTTGAGATAAAGGCTCTGTGAGGTTGTGGTTACGTCATTGGAAAATTCACCTACCTGATATACTTTCCCCTGATACGTGTATTCATACGCCACTCCGAGCACCTCGTCCGAACTTAATGCCGATTTCAATGATATATATCCCAAAGTGGCATTCAAAGTATATTCCGAACTTTGAAGAAGACGCGCACTCTCCACTTTCTCAAAATCTCTTCCTCCCGTGATGCCATATTCCTGCAATGGCGCCAGAACCTGCGTTACCTTATTGATATCACGCGCCTCGGGATAATCCCTCTTCATCACTTCAAGAAGGTTGTTCGACTGATTGGAGGGTACTGTGGCGGAAGGATCTACAGTCCAGTAGTCGCCTGCCATACGCCTGTTCTCTCCCAAATCCTGAAAACCCACGAAGTTTCTCGATTCGTCATATCTGCCGTTCTTATTGGTTATCCACACCTCTATTCGCGTGATATTTATCCCTGACGACACATGAGGGAGACGTGAGGCAAACGAATCGTAATTATCATAGAAATACTGGGCAAGAAAAAAATGGCGGTTAGCGTCATATTCATCTGCATTAATTGAAAATGGAGTGGTCTGCACTCCACCCTGTGTACTGACAGTCTTTGACTCGCTGTTTTGCTGGCTAAGCAGACCGGTTAGCGTCAATTTTCCAAACTGAAGTTTTGCCTTAACGCCGAATAAAGAAGTGCCCCCTTTTATCAGCGACGAACCAGTTGTCATGCTGACATCTCCCGCCTCTATATTTTTTACTATGTCATCCTCTTTCCCTTCATAATTGAGCTTGATATTTTTGGAATCGAAATCAAAAGTGGCATCTGTGTTATAACTCATATTGAATTTCAGCCGGTCGCCTACCGAGGCGGCTACGGAAGCCTGAATCTTCTGATCGAAATTGAAATAAGTCTTTCTTCTTGCGCTCAGTGAGAGTGCCGGATTGTCAGTCTTATTGCTTTTGATACCCATCGACATCTGAAGCGAACCTTGAGTTGTAAGACGTACGCCGCCGGGTCCGAAGATTTTCTCCAACGGGCCTATGTTGAAGTTCATATCAAGAATATCGAATGGATTTTTCTGCTTCTCCACCACACTTTCCGTATTCCTAAGGCGGAAGTAATTCCACATCTCCTCTCTTGCGGCTACTTTATTATATTCCTCCGCCGACATAGCGTATGGAGTCACCAGATCTTTCTCACCCAGACGGGTATGGACGTAATATAGTCCGCTCGCCGGATCATACTCCACTTCCGTGCGTATGTTGGATGGTGTGGAAAGATCGGCTGCATATTCCCTATCCATCAGCGAAGTGTAAGCCGGCGGCAAAGTGCTCCTGACCGGTGAGGGGAGAAAAACACTATCGGGGATTTGAGTGTCCGGGAGAGTAGCGGGAGCAGAAGGAGGGGGAGGAGCCAGTTCCGATTTTCTGTATTGACCTATAGAGAACAGCACAGCCGTTGACACCAGAACAGGCACCAACCACTTACGTGATATTTTGATTACAGGCTTTCTGCGGAAAATCATTTCAGAGCATCTTCAAAGCAAGCTTTATTGCTTTTTCTGCGCTCAGTGTCGGGTCGTTGGCAAAAATCTTCTTCAATGCCTTCTGGCTTTGCTGTGCCGTAAAGCCAAGCATAACAAGAGCTGCCATTGAGTCTTCGTATGCTTCGCCGACTGCAGGCGCACTCTCATTTAACGTTATTCCGGTGGTTTTTATTTTATCTTTAAGGTCTACTATGATACGTTGTGCTGTCTTCCCTCCGATACCTTTCACCGCTTTAAGAGGGGCATCCTGCCCGGTGGCGATAGCTGTCTCAAGTTGGTCGGCAGTAAGAGAGGAAAGAATAAGGCGCCCCGTATTTGGTCCTACCCCGCTCACCCCTATAAGCAGACGGAATAATTCGCGGGATTTTTTCCTTAAGAATCCGTAAAGAAGATGCGCATCCTCCCGGATAGCCTCATGGATATACATTTTTATCTCACCCTTTCCGGCAGCTCCGTTCATTTCAGCATAATCCATAAGGGTTATGTTAATATCATAGCCAACTCCGCCACAATCCACAATCACTGCAGTAGGAGTCAATTCAGCTATTTCTCCTCTTATATAGTCAATCATTTCTTCTCTTTAATTCTACAATGGTTTTGCAAATCTAAGTAAATAACGTCGCTTTTACAACTTTCCACATCATAAATTGGATTTTGACAATAGAATTAGTAATTTTGTGGCATGATTCAGTCGTTCAATTCCACTCTTCTCGAAAATACGGTAGCAGAGCTTTCCAAACTTCCGGGCATCGGGAGAAAGACAGCTTTGCGTCTGGCTCTGCATCTCTTGCGTCGCGATGAAAATGAGGCTGTCTCTTTAGGTGAGGCTATAATAAATATGCGGAAAAATATATGTTACTGTACCCGCTGCCACAATATAAGCGAGAAAGAGACTTGTCCGATATGCAATGACTCCCGACGTGATCCCTCTTTGGTCTGCGTGGTGGAGAATGTCAAGGATGTAATCACAATAGAATCCACACATCAGCATTTCGGTCTTTACCACGTTTTAGGGGGTGTCATTTCTCCACTTGATGGAGTAAGCCCTTCCGATCTTGAGATAGAAAGCCTTGTGGAGAGAGTTGAAAAAGAGGAGATAAAGGAGGTGATTCTCGCTCTCAGTCCCACAATAGAGGGAGACACCACCAACTATTATATCTATCGCAAGCTCTCCTCCCTTCCGGTGAAAGTAACAATGCTTGCAAGAGGGCTGAGTATTGGAAACGAACTGGAATACACCGACGAACTCACTTTGGGAAAATCTATCCAGAACAGGGTGCTTTTCTCCGATACCTTTTCGGGGAAAAAATAAACGCTTTCAAAATAATCAAAAAATTACATTAATTATATGCTACATTCTAATCGTCTGCACTTACGTGCTCTTGAACCATCAGATGCCGATTTCCTTTATGAAGTGGAAAACGACCATGAGGCATGGCGCTATAGCGACACCATAGCTCCGCTCTCACGCAAAGTGCTCCGTGAATATGCCCTTACCTATGATGCAGATCCATTTTCAGCAGGACAATTGCGCCTCGTGATCACTGAAGAGGGAAATAACAATCTTGTCGGCATAGTTGACCTCTATGACGTCTCTTCGCGTCATCTTCGCGCCTTCATCGGAATCTACATCTGCTCTGAATTTCGCCGCCAAGGATATGCTGAGGAGACTGTGAAACTTATAGAGGACTACGCGCATAACACTCTCCATCTTCATCAGCTCGGGGCAAAGGTAGATGCCACTCATAAAAAAGCGGTAGAGCTTTTCACTGCCCTCGGGTATAAGCTTAGCGGCACATTCGAGGAATGGCTCAGCACACCTGACGGAAAGTTTAACGATCTTCTAATATTGACTAAAAAGCTCTCCTGATAAGACAGAATCTGTATTTCATAATGAAAGTATTGAAATTTGGGGGCACATCTGTAGGCACTGTGGAGAGCCTGGCAAATGTGAAACAAATTGTCGAGGCAATCCCCGAAAGTGCCATAATAGTTGTTTCGGCGCTCGGAGGAATCACTGACCGTCTTATCAACACAGCACGCCTGGCGGCAGCCGATGATGCAGCCTACCGGGAAGAGATGGAGGCTATTTCCTCCCGGCATTTCAATGTCATCTCAGGGATAGTGGCTGAAAATCGCCGTGCTGAGGTGATATCAAAAGTAGCCCATCTGCTGAATGATCTGAAAAGGATTTTTGAAGGCATCAGCCTTATCCGCCATCTTCCCTCTCAGACTCTCGACCTTGTCGTAAGTTTCGGAGAGAGGATGTCGTCAGTGATCGTTGCAGGTATGATTGAAGATTCCACTCTCTTCAATTCTCTCGACTTTATAAAAACGGAGGAATGGTTCGGGAAAAATATTGCCGATCAGCAACTCACCTCCTCTTTGATAAGGGATGCTTTTTCAGGATCTTTCAATAAGGCGATAGTGCCGGGGTTTATCTCAACTGATCGCAATAATGGCACTATCACTAATCTCGGACGTGGGGGAAGCGACTTCACGGCTGCCCTTATAGCGGCTGCCTTGGATGCGGAATTGCTCGAAATATGGACCGACGTCGACGGTTTTATGACGGCAGATCCCCGCCTTATTCCGAATGCCACTGTAGTAGACATGATGTCTTTTGTGGAAAGCATGGAACTATGCACATACGGCGCAAAGGTGATTTATCCTCCGACCATCTATCCCGTCTTTCACAAGAACATACCCATAAAGATTCTCAATACTTTTCATCCCTCCGCTCCCGGCACTCTCATCACAGATTCCGCTAATGAGAATGAGTTCTCAATCAAGGGTGTTTCCATTTTGCGCGGCACTTCATTGTTCACCATAGCTCAAGGGAGTCTGGAGAATATGCCGGAGATCGAATCGCGCACTTTTAATTCTCTCTCCCGACGGGGCATAAAGGTCTATCCCGTTGCATCCCCTGAAAGAGGAGGAATTAATTTTGCTGTTCCTGCCGATGACAGGCATATTGCTCTAAACGTGATATTATCCGAATTTGCTCCGGATCTACAGGCTACGCCATCGCTTCAGCCTGTAGTGGAAGATAATCTTTCAACCTTGGCTGTTGTAGGAAGCGGTCTTAAAAGTCAGCCTCGTCTTGGAGCGAGAATACGCCATTCTATGATGAGAGCAGGGATTTCCGTAAAAGCCTTTTCGGAAGGAACCTCCGACTCTACTCTTTCGTTCATGATTGATTGCGGGGCTGCTAATGATGCGTTGCGGATAGTGCATGAACTCGTAGTGGAGTGAACCATTAAGGCAATTTAAGCCTTAATAATAAAAGGAGTGAGGATTTTATCCCTCCGGCAAACCGATAGAAACAGTTATCGTAAACTTTTCTACGATTGTTTTTGTCGGTTTTTTTATATTTTATTAACTTTGCAGATTATGGAAATAAAGAAATCCAACTACGAAATAAGCAGCGCTAAAGTGGAACAATGTCCCGTTACAGATGTGCCGGAATATGCTTTCATCGGACGTTCAAATGTAGGGAAGTCATCCCTTATAAATATGCTCACCAAGCACAAAGGCTTGGCTAAAACCTCGCAAAAACCGGGAAAGACTCTTCTCATAAATCATTTCAAGATAAACGACGGCGCATTTTATATCGTAGACCTTCCGGGCTATGGTTATGCAGCCCGAGGTAAGGAGCAAAGAGAGGACTTCCGCCGAATGATTGAGAATTATATTCTTGACCGGAGACAGATGACTCTTCTTTTTGTACTTATTGATATCCGCCATGAACCTCAAAAAATCGATCTCGAATTTTTGAACTGGCTGGGTGAACATGGTGTTCCTTTCGCCATCGTCTTTACTAAGGCAGACAAATTGGGTCCGAATGCCGGAAAAGCAAAGGTGGAGGAATACAAAAAGGAGTTATTGAAAAATTGGGAAAGCCTTCCCCCTATTTTCATTACTTCTTCCGAGAAATCTTCCGGAAGGGAGGAGATTCTCGATTACATAGAGAGTATTAACAGAGAAATTGAGGAAAATAGCCGATCATCGGAAGAAACGTCTTCCGAAAATTGAGTGATAGTTTCTCAGTGATGAAGTCAGGATTTATGAAGATTAAGGAAATTATTAATGGCACAGGGCGTTTTTCCGAAATTGTGCGCTTCGGGATGGTAGGAGGTATTGCGACAGTCTTGCAATACGGATTCTATGTAATCTTTGTCCACGCCGTGTTCGGCGGACGCAGGGCGGTAGTAGCCTCCATCATCAGTTATGTCCTGAGCTTCATCGCAAATTTCTTCCTTTCCAGTTATTTCACATTCCACACACGTCCGAATGCGAAGAAAGGAATCGGATTCACTCTCAGCCATCTCGTCAATATGGGGCTCCAGACCGGACTCGTGGCGATTTTCAAAGAGATCATCGGGCCTACATTAGCCCTTCTTCCGGCCATGGGAATATGTATTCCGGTCAACTATTTCCTCGTGAGGTTTGCCTTCACAAGTAAATTCTTCGGAGCAAAGAAGACGGCGGACAACGAAGCCGACCCCTCTCCTACTCTTCTTCAAGATGAGGAATCTATTTTTGAATAAAAAATTTCTTTAAATATATTCAATCAGAAAAATGACAAGAATTGCAATGGCTGCCGATCATGCAGCTTTTCAACTGAAAGAAACTGTCAAATCCTATCTTCTTGAAAAGGGTTTTGAAATAAAAGATTTCGGGACATATTCAACAGAATCCTGCGATTATCCCGATTTCGCCCACCCTGCTGCCGAGGCAGTTGAGAAAGGGGAATGCCTTTTCGGGATTGGAATGTGCGGTTCCGGCAACGGAATGCAAATGTCGCTCAACAAACATCAGGGCATAAGGGCAGCCCTTTGCTGGCTTCCTGAATTAGGGGCCCTCGCGCGCCAACATAATGACGCTAATTTCCTCGTTTTACCCGCACGCTTCATAACTGAAGAGGAGGCGAAGAAAATTGTGGATGCCTACATCTGTGCATCTTTCGAAGGGGGAAGACATAATCGCAGAGTGGCAAAAATTCCTGTCGAAGGAGAGGTGATGTAAATTTGCGGATTTACAAAATGTATTTTGAAATAGCCCTAAATAACCTTAGATTTCATTCCTTTCATGGCGTCTTCCCTCAGGAAACCAAAGTTGGGAATGAATTTATTGTCAATCTCATTGTCCGGGTTCCCCCTTCCGACGCCATGATTAACGATCTGCCTGAAGGCACCGTTTCATACGCCGACCTCTACGCAGTTGTTGAGGAGGAGATGAAAAAACCGGGCAAATTGCTTGAAAGTGTAGCGGAAAGGATACGTGCAAGTCTTCTCGATAAATTTCCCCAAATTGAATCCGGACAGGTATCTATTTGCAAATCAACTCCTCCCATAGCCAATATATCAGGAAGCGCTACTGTTTGTTTATTTTTTTGAAAAAATAGATTGGGAATAATTGCTTATTTCAAAAAAATATAGTAACTTTGCACTCGCAATTCGGAAACGAATAAATGCAAAAGGGTTCGTTAGCTCAACTGAATAGAGCATCTGACTACGGATCAGAAGGTTGCAGGT
>CAMWSM010000023.1 GCA_947176915.1 uncultured Porphyromonadaceae bacterium
TGTTGTAGAAGTTTGACCTCCATAACGATTCCGAACACTGTGACTTCAATCGGTGAGGATGCTTTCTCTAATTGCAGCCTCTTGACCTCCATAACGATTCCGAACTCTGTGACTTCCATCGGTTCAGGTGCTTTCTCTGATTGCAGCAGTTTGACCTCCATAACGATTCCGAACACTGTGACTTCAATCGGTGGGTATACTTTCCGTGGATGCTCCAGCTTGGCATCCATAACGATTCCGAACTCTGTGACTTCAATCGGTTGGTATGATTTCTCTGGATGCTCCAGCTTGACCTCCATAACAATCCCGAACTCTGTGATTTCAATTAGTCATCATGCTTTCTCTGACTGTTGGGAGCTTAAAAAGATTGCATATCCAAATATCTTTTCTCTTGAATCTTTAGACCTTTCTTCAAGTTATAACCTAATTTTTTCTTTATCTTATGATCCTGAAGAGGTTAAGACAACCGACGATGGATGTGTTTATAGTAAAGATGGCGAAAAGCTCCTTTTTGTAGCGACAGATCTATCTTCATTAACAGTCCCTGAAGGCGTTACCACTATCTGCAGAGACGCTTTCGCTTATAGCAGTCTCTCTGAGCTCACACTGCCGGCATCCTTGGAAGCGGTTGAGGAGAATGCTTTCTGGATTGGTGCAGTAATGGCTTCTCCTATCCAAAAAACGATCTTCGCCGACTGGGATAAATGGTATAACAATGTAAAACTCGGTAATGTCTTCTCTAATCCCTATCGCGATGGAGGAGCTACTGTCGGGGGTATCGCAGTGCCGGCACCGGAACTGAAAGAGGGGATGACAGAAATTTCGGATTATAAGAATATCGGTCTTACTCCGTATGAGGGAGAGATAGAGCTTCCATCCACTCTTAAGCATATCGGAGCATACGCATTCTTTGATAATAAGGAAGTTTACTCCATTATAATGCCGGAGGGACTTGAAAGTATTGGAGATTTTGCTTTCGCAGGTTGTGAGCTTTTGGAGAATCAGATCCTTCCCTCTACGCTTAAGGAGATAGGAAACGGAGCTTTCGCTTATTGCACATCCTTAACAGAAATTTCCCTGCCGGAAGGTTTGACAAAACTCGGAGATATGAACCCCCAGCCTGAACCAATAAAGTGGGACGGGAATATTGATTCGTGGAATATTGGGAATAACACTGAATGGAGGGGTGTTTTCCAGGGTTGTTCCTCTCTCGAAAAAGCGGTTCTTGTTGCTGACATTGACTATTTAGGAGACTATATGTTTGACCAATGCAGCAAACTTAACAAGGTTTATTTCCCTCTCGAATTAAAAAGCATCGGTAAGAATACTTTCTCGGATTGTAATGATCTGGAGGAGATAACATTTCCTATAACACTCGAATCTATCGGTGAATATGCTTTTGCGTCAAGGGGGATAACATCATTGAATATTCCCGATAACGTGAAATCAATCGGTAGATGTGCTTTTAAAGATCAGCCGATTTCAAGACTATCACTCGGTGCCGGTCTTGAAACTATTTCTCCCGAAGCTTTCATGGGGCATCAGCTGAAGATTATCAACTTCTCAGAGGGACTGAAGGAAATAGGTGAAAGTGCTTTTAGGGTAATTGATAACTGGACCAATGCTTCCATAAGTTCTGTAAATCTCCCTTCTACTTTGGAAACTATCGGGGAGAATGCTTTCGGCTATGCCAACATCATTGAAATGATCATTCCTGAAGGTGTCAAGGAGCTTCTTTCGGGAAGCTGCGGAACGCCGGCTCTTCTGACAATCGGCTCCGGAGTGAAGACAATCGCTGCAGACGCTTTCTATTTCGATAATCTCCGTACTCTGCGTGTTAAGTCCAACACTCCTCCTTCACTAAGTGATGCTTTCAATATCACAGATTCACAAAATGACAATCTCACTCTTGTGGTGAATAACGGACGCAGGAATACTTACTCAACAAATGCCCGCTGGAAGCAGATAGACAATATTATTGAGGAGAGCAGCACGGATGTGGTGATATACATGACGGGAGATTATCCTATCAGCGAGGAGATACGCACCACCACCGGCATAATGCCTGCAAGTGTATCGAAGATGAAAGTGGTTGGACCGCTTACAGATTCCGATATGCGCCTTATAAAGGAAAATATGGTGTCGCTTCAGTCGCTTGACCTAAGCGAAGTGACTAATCTCACCGAGATTCCTGCCGAACAATTTAATAATTCACTTCTTGCTGAAATCAAGCTTCCCTCCTCAATTACTAAAATTGGAGAAAGTGCTTTTTCCAATTGTTCTCTGCTTCAGCTTGACGAACTCCCCGAAAGTGTAACGGAGATCGGTTCGGGAGCTTTCAGCGGTTCTCCAAGAATCACTATCTCCCGTCTTCCTGATGCTCTTAAAACAATAGGATATGATGCCTTTGCTCATTGCGGCATCCGACAAATAATTGGCGGACCGGCGTTGGAATATATTAGCAGTGAGGCATTCATGGGATGCTCTCTTCTTGAAGTGGTTGATTTGAGTGAGACTGCCCTTACCGGAATAAGTGGTTATACATTCAGCGGTTGCCACGCACTGGAGGAGATAATCCTGCCGGAAACGGTGAGAACTATTGGAGGATATGCTTTTAACGGGACAGCACTCCGCGATATTGATTTCGCAGCCAATGTAAATGAGATCGGATATGGCGCTTTCGCAGATTGCCGGCGTCTTGTTTCGGCAAATCTTCCGAAAAGCGTAACCAATGTGTCAGAGAATACTTTTGCAAATTGTCCCCGTCTGATCGCCTCTTCCATGTCTTCAGATGTGGAATCTATAGGAGCAAACGTCTTCAACGGCGACAGCAAACTTGCGAACATCAGCTGTGCCGCTGCCGAGGCTCCTGAGGCTGCGAGCGGAGCTTTCGACGGCATACGTCTCCGTTATGTCTCTCTTACTGTGCCCGGCATGAGTTTCCGTCCCTATCTGAACGCTCCGCAATGGGGTCGTTTCCAAAGCATTCAGAATAAAATTCCGCTTACAATTGATGATGGAATTGAGGTAAGCTCCATTGCCGAGACTGAATATCAGGATATGCTGAAGGAGGATGCCCTTGAAGAGGCAATGCGCGAAAGCAGTTCCGAACCGGCACTTCTCACCCGTAGCCTGGAGCGCCGCTCAATGCAGACAAGGGCAGCTGCCGAAGGGCGTATTTTCGCATCTCTCTTCGACGGGGCGCAGATTCAGACCGGCTCGGAAGGAACCGGCACACGTATCTTCATAAATCCGCAGGAGGGTGTGGAGGTTACTTCCATCAAGTATGACGGCAAGGAGATGATTTCAGAGTATAAGAATAATTCTATCCTTCTCCCTGCAGGGAGTCAGGGCGCTCTTGTCATCAAGACATCCGAAGGCTATTCATCTGTCGACAGGCTCCCCGCTCAGCAATTTGAAGGCCCTGTTGAGGTGTTTGATCTCAACGGCATCAAGATTGCAGACTCTACAGAGAATCTTTCAAAAGGGATTTATATAGTGCGTCAGGGTACTGCTGTCAGGAAAATAGTTGTGAAATAACTCCGTGAACGTTTGCAGGAAAGGAGAAAAATTAGTAATTTTGCAGCGAATTTGCAATCTCTGGCAAGACAAGGCAGCTTGTTAAATTGCAAATAAACGTCAAATCATTAAATAACAATGGATTTAATTAAAATTGCAGAGGAGGCATTTGCAACTCCCAAGAAAAAATTCGATGACTTTGGTCCCGGCGACACCATCACAGTGGCATATCGCATCAAAGAGGGTAACAAGGAGCGTATCCAGCAGTATCGCGGTGTAGTGATCCGCATCAACGGAAATGAGGATAAGAAGCGTTTCACTGTACGCAAAATATCTGATGGAATCGGTGTAGAGAGAATTTTCCCTATCGAGTCTCCTTTCATCGAATCAATCACTGTCAACAAGTATGGTAAGGTGCGTCGCTCCAAACTGTACTATCTCCGTAACCTTACCGGCAAGAAAGCCCGCATCAAAGAGCGTTACGTCAAGAAAGAGAACAAGTGATTTTCGCCTCGAATCGGCAACAACAACAGAAAAAGAGAACTTCCGCATATCAAGGCGGAAGTTTTTTTATGAGCCGAATTGTTCGTTTTTGAAAAAAAATGAGTATTTTTGCATTCGTAAATATTAAACCCGTTTACACTTTTACTTTAATAATAAAGGAGTTTCCTAAAGGGAATCCTGCAAACGAGAATAGAAACTAAAACAAAATATAGCTTATGTCAAGCAAAGCATTACTAATCATCCTCGATGGCTACGGCCTGGGCGACCACAAGAAGGATGACGCAATTTTCAACACTCCCACACCTTACATCGACAGCCTTATGGCTGAATATCCCAATTCACAGCTTCAGGCAAGCGGAGAGAATGTCGGTCTGCCTGACGGTCAGATGGGCAATTCCGAGGTGGGACACCTTAATATCGGTGCGGGAAGAGTAGTATATCAGGACCTTGTGAAGATTAATCGTGCAATAGCCGACGGCAGTTTTGCACAGAATCCGGAGATAAAATCAGCTTTTGAATACGCACAGAAAAATAATGTGCCTATCCACTTCATGGGTCTTGCCTCCGGCGGAGGTGTTCACTCAAGCCTTGATCATCTCTATGCTCTCTGCGACACTGCAAAGAAATATGATCTCCGGCATGTTTATCTTCACTGTTTCATGGACGGTCGTGATACTGATCCCAAGAGCGGAGCCGGCTTCCTTAAAGAAATTAAGGAACACTGCGAGAAAAGCGCCGGAGTGATAGCATCCGTCATAGGGCGTTATTATGCCATGGACCGCGACAAACGCTGGGAGCGTCTTAAGGAGGCTTATAATCTTCTTGTCTATGGGGAAGGAAAGCACACCGACAATGTAATAGAGGCTGTAGAGGAATCATACGCTGAAGGTGTAACCGATGAGTTCATCAAGCCTATCGTAAACGATAAGGTTGATGGAAGAATAGGTGCCGGACATGTCGTGATTTTCTTCAATTACCGCAACGACCGTGCAAAGGAACTCACTACGGTTCTTACTCAGCACTCGGAAGATAGCATGAATCCTATTCCTGATTTGCAGTATTACTGCATGACTCCTTACGATGATTCATTCAAGGGCGTGCATATACTATTCTCTAAATCAGACGTCCCCAACACGCTTGCTGAATATCTCTCACAGAATGACAAGAAGCAGCTTCATATTGCCGAGACAGAGAAATATGCTCACGTTACATTCTTCTTCAATGGCGGCAGGGAGGCTCCATTCGAAGGTGAGGAGAGAATACTCGTGCCCTCTCCGAAAGTCGCTACCTACGACTTGCAGCCTGAGATGAGTGCCCCGGAAGTTACTGACAAGCTTGTCGCTGCCATTGACAGTGAGAAATATGACTTCATTGTGGTTAACTTTGCCAATGGCGACATGGTAGGTCATACGGGCGTATATCCCGCAATACAGAAAGCTGTCGCTACTCTTGACAAGTGTGTGGAAAAAGTGGTAGAGGCAGCCAAGGCTCATGGCTACGGCACAATAATCATCGCCGACCATGGAAATGCTGATCATGCAATCAACGAAGACGGCACCCCCAACACAGCACATTCTCTTAATCCCGTGCCTTTCATTTATGTAGGCAATAAGGATGCGAAAGTGAAAGACGGCAAGCTTGCTGATGTGGCTCCCTCTCTACTTCATATCATGGGGCTTCCGCAGCCTGCCGATATGACAGGAGAGGATCTGATTTCAGATTAAGGCTACCTTTCTATACAAATAATCAGAATTTGAAATGAAATTCTCAACACTTATAAAGGCGGCTGCTCCGGCTCTCGGAGCGGTCGCCTTGTGTTTTTCTGCATACGCCGAAAAACTCGTGCTGCTGCACACAAATGACACTCATTCCGCAATCGAGGTTAATTCCGACGGCACCGGTGGAGTGCTCCAGCGCAAAGCAATTATCGACTCAGTGAGAAATGCTGAAAAGAATGTGATCACCATAGATGCCGGCGATATGGTCCAGGGATCGCTCTATTTCAAATATTTTCGAGGTGATGTGGAATATCCTCTGATGAATATGACCGGCTATGACATCCGGATTCTTGGTAACCATGAGTTTGATAACGGCATGAAAGATTTGGCGGAGAAGTATAAGACTGTCAAAAGTGCGAAACTTTCCGCTAACTACGATTTCACAGGCACTGAACTTGAGGGTGTGTTTTCTCCATACGTCATAAAGAAAGTGGGTGGTAAAAAGATTGGTTTCATCGGATTGAATGTCGATCCCGAGAGCCTTATCTCAAAGCATTGCATTGACGTGAAGTTTAAGGATATAATTCCGGAAGCAAACCGTCTTGCCACATATCTTAAGAATGACAAGAAATGCGATCTCGTGGTGGCTGTAACTCATATCGGGTATGAAAAGGAGAATGACAAGACCACTGATCCGGAACTGATTGCCGCCAGCCGCGACATTGATATCGTCATAGGCGGTCATTCACATACGCTCATAGACCCTGCCCATCCCGAAAAATATCCGTCGCTGCTCCCTAACGCCGACGGCAAACCGGTGCGTGTTGTCCAAACAGGAAAATATGGCAAATATATAGGAAAAATCACAATTGATCTTGACCGCCTCAAGGATTCTGACGGGTCGGATTATGAATATGAGCTTATACCCGTAACGGATCGTTTCCCTCAGGATAAGCTTGACCGCAAAATGATTGCCTTTATTGAGCCATACCGTCATGTGGTGGATTCTGTGGGGAGTCATGTAATTGCCAAGGCTGCATATTCCATGAAAAACGGCGAGAGGGTAGGACCGATGGCAAACATGACGGCAGATCTTACTTTTGACTATCTTGTTCATAAGGCAGATTCCTTGCGGGCTGCCGGAATGGACATACGACGTCCCGATATGGCTATTATGAATGTCGGAGGGATTCGTCAGGATATGCCGGAGGGTGATATTACCGAGGGGCAGATCCTCTCCACGTATCCATTCTCCAACTATTTCGTAATTGTGGAGCTAAAAGGGAGCGACCTTATTGACGCGCTTGCCGTAGGAGCACGAAAAGGGGGAGAAGGGATAAGCCGCAATGTAAGAGTAGTCACTGATGGGAATGGTGGCGTGCGTCGGGTCGTAATCGACGGAGAGGAGATGGATCCTGAAAAAAATTACATTCTGGGCACAATCAATTATGCCGCTGAAGGAAATGACGACATGACCTCTCTGGCGCGACATCGCAAGCTCTGGACTGACGATGTTGAAGTGGCAGCTCCTACGCTGAGGTGGTTTGTGCGTCAGGGGGAACTGGGTGTGCCTGTCTCTCCCGATCCGACACCCCGATATGTCATCGACACCGGCTTATGAACATTCCTCTTATCCGACAGTTCCTTCCCCTCGTTATAGCTCTGCTGACGCTTAACTCCTGTATAAGGGGGAGAGATAACGCTATCTCAACATCCTCTGTCCTGACAGAGAGCGGAAATGATCTGACTGTTGACGGGGAACGCTATGCCGATTCTATTCTGAATTGCCTCACTCTTGAACAGAGAGTGGGGCAATGTTTCATGCCCTCCATCTATGCGAGCCATGACTCTTCTACAATAAATAGATTTCGCAAATATGTCTCTGATCTTCATGTCGGAGGAATTGTGCTTCTTAAAGGGGATCTTTATTCGGCTGCCATCCTCTCAGAGGAGGGGGAGAGGGGAGGGGCGCCAATGTTTATTGCAATGGATGCGGAATGGGGACTGGGAATGCGACTGACAGATGCTCCCGGATTTCCACGCAATGGAAGATTGGGTCCGGCTGCTGACGAGGCGCTGCTATTTGAATATGGGAACGAGGTGGCGAGGGAATGTCGCAGGGTAGGAATAAACATGGTTCTCGGTCCTGTTGTGGATGTCGTGGAGAATCCTGAAGGGATAATAGGTAGCCGTTCTTTCGGAGGAGATCCGGTGAGGGTGGCTAATCTCGGGATTGCATACGCACGCGGTTTGGAGAGTGGAAGAGTGATAAGCGTGGCGAAACATTTTCCCGGCCACGGAAGCCCTTCGGAAGATAGCCATCACACCCTTCCTGTCATCAAGCGCACCCTCAATCAGTTGGACAGCGTGGACCTTTATCCGTTCAGGAGATATATTGAATCCGGACTTACAGGAATTATGGTGGGCCACCTGGCTGTTCCTGCTGTAGATCCCGACAATCTGCCGGCGGCAGTCTCTTATCCGGTCATCCATGATTTGCTGCGGGAAGAACTTGGATTTAAAGGGCTTATCCTTACAGATGCCCTCAATATGGGAGGTGCGGAGGGCTATGACGCCATAGCCGCACTGAGAGCGGGAGCAGACATAATTGTTTCGCCGGCAGATACGGAAAAAGAGATTAGAAAAGTTATAGAGGAAATAAGGTCAGGGAATCTGCCGGTCTCAATCATAAATGACCGTTGCCGGAGAATACTTTTTCATAAATATCTGGTAAAAGGTGATGACAGGCGGATTATTGTCTACGATGACCTCCTTGAAGACGTGTATTTCGGCACGGATTCACTGCGGCTCAGATTGAAGAGGTGAAATGCTATAGGATTCCGTTGTCATGGAAACTGAAGAAGCGTGTTGACGTAACAATCAGATGATCGAGCATGCGCAGTTTCATAAGGTCGCAGGCATTTTTCAGTTCTTTAGTGATCTGTCTATCCTGCGGACTTGGTTCGATTCCCCCGGAGGGATGGTTATGACATAGGATTACCCCTTCGGCATTCTCAAGAAGCGCATATTTTATCACTTTCTTGACATCAAAGAGGGAGGCGACGCTTGTGCCCACAGTGAGGCATATCTCTTTCACCACCTGATTGCGACGATTCAGAAGCAGAACCCACACCTCTTCATGATCAAGATTTCCTATCTTCAGCTTCATACGGTTGAATATATGATTGGATCCGGTGATGGGTGTGTCGAGAGGAATATCTTCCTCGCAATATCGCTTTATCAGTTCCATCACCGCCTCAACCTGCACACTCTTTGTGGGTCCTATCCCCTTAATTCCGCGTAATTCCTGCCGGGTGCGGCGTTCCAGCCTATGAAGGGAATTATCATTTTCTTTCATAAGATTCCTACACAATTCGGTGATAGGGACTCCGGTCAGACCGGTGCGTAACACAAGCGCCCAAAGCTCGGGCACGGACAACACTCCGCAGCCATATTTTTCAGCTTTTTCTCGGGGCTGCTGGTCGGGATCAAGTTCTTTGACGGTGCGGTGAGCCGTCTCATCCTCAAGGGACTGATAAATCATGGGGAACAATGGGTTAAGAGGTTAAGAAGTTAAGAAGTTAAGAATTAAGGGTTAAGAAGTAAGAAATAATGGCTATTTTCCGCGTCTGCGCTCTATTTCGTCGTTGACATCCCTGCCATGCCGGAGAAGGATTTTCCATATATACGCCCTGATAAATCCTGTGCCGTAGCCTGTAAGCTGCACCAAGGCAGCTGCCACCCCTAAGGTTCCGATTTTTAAAGAGCGAGTGGAGATAATGCCCCATATCCATAAGGCGAGAATATAGAGGAGCAGAGGAAGTATGCACCACCATTTGAAGAAAGAGGCTATAATCATTGCCACGCTCCCTATCACGAACACTGCCGGAAGCCAATGGACAGCTTTCATAGAGCCGGGATATAGAAGTTGGAGCGTTATGCGCGACATTCCGAAGACATGGACCTGACGCCAGAATTTCTTGAAATCCACACGACGCTTGTGGAAGACTGCCACATCCGGGAAAAGGGTTATTGAGAAGCCTGCAAGTCGAATGCGTGTGCTCATGTCTATGTCTTCGCTGAACATCTCACGAAATCCTCCTACCTTCTCATATACTTCTCTTGAAAAACCCATATTGAAGGTGCGGGGAGTGAATTTCTCCATGCTTATTTTCCCGCCCCTTATGCCTCCGGTGGTGAGAAAAGATGTCATGGAATAATTTATAGCTTTCTGTGTGTCTGAAAAAGATTCGTGTGCTGCATCGGGACCTCCGAAGCAGTCAGCCGGATCTTCGGATAATGATTTCCTGAGATTTACTATATAATCGGGGGGGAGAATGCAATCTGAATCTACAAAAATGAAATAATCGCCTTCGGCATTCTCCATGCCGTGATTTCTGGCGATGCTGCGTCCCTCGTTCCCCTTGTAATGATATTTTACATTTGCAGCATCGGCATATTCGTTACATTGCCGACGGCAATCCACAGTTGATCCATCTTCAACAATTACAGTCTCAAAACCCTTGTCGGACTGTGCGGCAAGGCTCTTGAGAAGGTCGGCAATTTCATCCGGACGGTTATAGACAGGCACTATGATGGAGAAAAGCATTGATGAAAGGAGGGTTAGAGGGTTAGTTGACTGAATCTTTTTAGAAAATACATAAGCCGGGAATTAAGAAAAAAAGGCTTAACTTCCCGGCTTAGGTAAGATTGTCGTTAAAGGGTCGGCTATACTTTGATTTGAGGAAAAGCGTCAGGTTATGCCTTTACTCTGCCAACGTATTCTCCTGAACGGGTGTCAACCTCAATCAGCTCACCTTCATTGATGAAGAGGGGCACACGGACAGTAGCACCGGTTTCAACAGTAGCCGGTTTGAGAGTATTTGTAGCAGTATCTCCTTTGAGACCAGGCTCTGTATAAGTGATTTTGAGCACAGTCTTCACAGGCATTTCAGCGTAAAGGACAGTGTCGGTAGAGGCATCGCTGACAACTTCCACAGTGTCTCCCTCTTTCATAAAGGCAGCGCCGGTTACGAGTTCCTTATTGATGGGCACCTGCTCGAAAGTCTCGTTGTTCATGAAAATATCGTCGCCGCCGTCAGCATAGAGATACTGATAGGGACGGCGCTCAACGCGTACGTCTTCGAGTTTTTCGCCGATGTTGAAGCGGCGTTCAAGCACACGGCCGTCAACCACGTTTTTAAGTTTGGTGCGCATGAAGGTGTTGCCCTTGCCGGGCTTTACATGCAAAAATTCAACTACGAAATAGAGCTGGCCGTCCATGCGGATGCAGGTGCCATTCTTGATGTCTTGAGCGTTCATCATATCGATAAAAATTTTTATTGTTCAATAATGAGAAGGAGGAGATGAGAATTTGATGCAAAATTAATAAAAAAAAGCTGACTCACCAAGAAAGTAACCCCTGCGAGTGGGTTTAAATGAGGATGCAGGGCTTAAAAATCAAAAAAATAGTCTGAAATTTGTGGAAGTGAAAGAAATTGTCTAATTTTGCATTCCGAAAATCCGAAATTAAATAAGCAATATACACAATGAAAAGAACATTCCAGCCCTCCAACCGCAGAAGGGTAAACAAACACGGTTTCCGTGAGAGAATGGCGACTAAAGATGGTCGCAAAGTGTTGTCTCGTCGTCGCGCCAAAGGTCGCTACTCACTGACAGTTTCTGACAGCATCGCAAGCAAGTAATCCCTCCGGATTCCCGAAATCTGTTACGGGCTGCCTAAACAATTGTTTGGGCAGCCCGAACTTTTTGATATAGAAAAGGCCACCGAAGTGTTACCTTGGCGGCCTTCTGTCCCGGTCCTGTATATTACTCTGAATAAAGCCCTTTAATAAGAACTATGAATGGCCGGGTGATATTGAATGTTTTCGTAACCTTTTTTGAAGCTTATATTATCAATTGCCATTGAAGTAGCCTGACAGACTTTCCATAATTCCTATGCTGAAAAGCCAGTAAAGAAGAATGGCAACCAGCAGCAGAACTCCAAGCCATAGCCATAGCTTATTGACTCTTTTTGTGGATTCATTTTGGCGACGATGTCCGCGTGCCCTTAATGAGTTGGCTACCATATCACCATTGGCGGCCTCTTCCTCTCTGTGGAGATTTTCCTTATTTTCCATAACCTTTTATTTTTATAACCTTTTTGAATGTTCATATTTAAAACACCTCTGACTCCCTCCGGGTTCATTCTCTCTAAAATAAAAATAGAATAAAATTTAAAAAGGCACTCCGGAATCATCCGGTCCGGGCATGATGTCGGGCATGGGTCCGGTGGGCTTACCAAAGTTAAAGGGATTCATGTCCATATTCGGGGAAGTGTCGTCGGTGTAGTCTGAATTCATTTTTGAGCCGAACTTCATGGGCGTCTGGGAGAGTGTTTCCTGCACGGCATCATAGCCGTCGTTCCAGTTCTCAAACTTGGCATATTTGCTTATGAACCTTAGCTTGACATCTCCTACGGCACCTGAACGATGCTTAGCAACTATCAATTGAGCCAACCCTCTTATGTCGTTACCTTCGGCATCTTCCGACGATTTTGTGTAATACTCCGGTCGATGAATGAAGCAGACGATATCCGCATCCTGCTCAATGGCTCCCGATTCACGGAGGTCAGACAGTACGGGACGCTTATCTTCACGTGTCTCAGTGCTTCGGTTAAGCTGGGAAAGGGCAATGATCGGTATGTTAAGCTCCTTGGCGAGGGCTTTCAGAGAGCGTGATATGGTGCTGACCTCCTGCTCGCGGCTTCCCAGTTTAAGGCCTGTAGCATTCATAAGCTGAAGGTAGTCGATCATAATCATTTTCACCCCTTTCTCTCTTACGAGACGGCGTGCCTTGGTTCGCAATTCCGTTATCGACAGCCCCGGAGTCTCGTCAAGATAGAGGGGAGCGCTGTAGACACCTCTCAGACGTTCGTTAAGGCGATCCCACTCCTCGGGAGAGAGTTGGCCGCTTTTGATCTTTTCACCTTCAAGATCCGCTACATTGCTTATAAGACGCTTCACAAGCTGCACATTTGCCATCTCAAGAGTAAAGATGGCTATCGGGGTGTTCTTGTCGACCGCCATATTCTTCGCCATGGAGAGCACGAATGCCGTTTTACCCATAGCGGGTCGCGCAGCAATTATTATAAGGTCTGAATTTTGCCAACCGGAGGTCAGGCGGTCAAGATCGGTATATCCCGTCTCAAGTCCTGAAAGACCGCTTTCATTATTGGCAGCGGTCTGAATCTGTTCAAGGGCAAGATTTATGACCGGGTCAATCTGGGTTACCTCCCTTTTGAGCTGAGTCTGGGAAATATCAAACAACTGCCCCTCGGCTTCCTGTAGAAGATCATCCACGTCATTGCTCTCGTCGAAAGCTTTAGTCTCTATCACGGAGGCATAGCTTATGAGGCGCCGGGCAAGATATTTCTGCGCGATTATGCGTGCATGAAACTCAACGTTGGCAGCCGAGTAAACGCGTGATGTGAGTTCCGTTACGTGGAGGGCTCCTCCAACTTCCTCCAGCACTCCGTCCTGACGGAGCTGTTCCGTCACAGTCAGCATGTCGATCGGACGCTGGTTGAATCCGAGAGTGGAGATTGCCTGATATATTTTCTGATTGCGTGGTTCGTAAAAGCTTTCCGGCACCAGAATGTCGCAGACGTTCATGTAGGCATCTTTTTCAAGCATACATGCGCCCAGAACGACCTCTTCAAGTTCGGTGTCGTTCGGCGGCAGTTTCCCTGCGATTGAGGGAGCCGGTTTGTTAAAATCCGATTTCTTTGCCATTACAATGGATATGGATTAATGTCTGGTTGATAAGCCCCTTCCTGCCATACTGATAGGATTACCAATAGGTAGATAGAGGCAATACATAATAGTATGGAAGTGAATTTCAATATATTGTTGAGCATGGCTCCTTGGAGCGACTTGAGTCTTTGCCATAGAAGCAAATGCCACCCCACTATGACTATCCAGCCGGCAGCGGTCCATGACGGGGAATATGTTGAAGCCATAGCGAAAAGCACGCATCCCGTTATCCCGTCAATGAGATAAACGTTAGCCATTATTTTTTTTCCGAAAATCACCACTGTAGTTCGTTTTCCCACAGCAGCATCGTCATCACGGTCGCGATAGTTATTTATGATTAAGACATTTGCTGCCAGAAGTCCCACTCCCAAAGCCGCGCACAGAGTGGTGGAGGAGATATGAAACACCCTGGTCTGCACATATTCAGTGAAAATGACAGGCACGAGTCCGAAGAAAATTACTACAGCCAGATCCCCCAATCCATGATGGGATAGGGGATAGGGGCCCGCGCTATACGCCAAAGCGAAAACAGCTATGGCAGCCCCAACCGGAATGAGCCACCATCCTCCCCAATAGATAAGGGAGCAACCGAGAATGATGTCGGCAGCAAGGAGTCCGAATGTGGCATTCCGCATAGCTGAGGGGGAGATGTCTCCTTCTGTCACACCGCGCCGGAATCCCTCTCTTCCCTTTTTGTCAAGACCATTCTTAAAATCGTAATATTCATTTGCGAAATTAGAGGCAATCTGCGCGATTATGGCGAATGCCAAGCAGATGAGCATAGGGATAAGGGAAAAGCCGTGATGATATACTGCACATCCTGTGCCGGCAGTCACCCCTGCGACACTCACAGGGAGAGTCCGCAGCCGCATTGCCTCTATCCATTCTTTCATTTTTTCCTTTCTTCTAAAAGATGTGTCAGATCGTTTGCAACAGTTTCAATCATCTCCTTATCAAGGAGTCCCTCGATAAGTCGAGGGTCGAGCGCTTCATAGCCATACTTCAATCCAAGCATTCCTTGAGCGAGTGCGGCGTTTGTATCGGCATCTCCCCCCTGCATGATGATTTTATGTAAGGCGTCTGTGGGAGAATCACAATGCCATATCGCCCATAATGCACACGCCATTAGCCGGCGCACAAACCAGAAGGTGTCGGGATCGTCAAGGTGCAGGTCTTCGAGAGTGCCGTGGCGAGCGATGTCGATATATCTTATAAGGTCGGCATTCATGGAGCGTGCCATGTCGATAAGCGAATCAAAAGAAGCCTCCTTATCCTCCCACATCAGAGAGGCTGCCATTTTTGCAATAATGGCGGAGGCTGCCTCGCAACGGGAATGGGCATGGGTCAGGCGACAATATGTAACAGCTGTTTGAGGAAGGTCTTCATCCCATATACCGACGAAAAATGCTCTTCCGAGACATTCGTTTGATGCATCGAATTTCTTCATGCTGTCCCAGACTTTTTGGGTCGTTCCGAAAGGATCTCCGGGATAATCAGGCTGAGAAAGCACCCAGCGGAGATTTGTAGTGAGGTCAACGTTATGTTGCTTATACAACCGATGGTAGCGGGAAGCTATGTCTGAATAGTTGATTCCTTTGTTCTCAATAAGACTTTTCAGCTGTTCGAGCACAATTATCGTGTCGGTGCTGCATTCTCCGCGTTTCCATTGGGCACGGTGGGCGTCACGGATAATTTGGGAGTAGTCTGTCAGTCCGTTGGGATAGAAGCGATTCACTTCCTTACGGCTCATAAATTCTGTTCCCAATCCAAGGGCATCGCCAATAGCATAGCCAAAAAGGGCTCCAAATACCTTATCTCTGATAGATTTTGCCATTATTCAGGGGTTTTATGTCATTCTCTTCTGTCGTTGAGAATAGACGGTTAGTAGGGTAGGTTAGCAATTGCAAAGATAAGAATTTAAATTGGATTAACAATGTAATTTAACGAAAAAAGTTGTGATGCGTATTTTTTTAACGTTTACTTCTCTTTTTTTTAAAGAATCTTTTCATCAGTTCTGCACATTCTTCCTCCATTACACCCTGAGTGAGGAGTGTTTTAGGATGAAGAGGGGAGTCGGCCTCCCGGCAAAATCGCCTGAAGCCACGCTTTTTGTCCTCTGCTCCATAGACAATTCTTCCTATATGGCTCAATCCTAATGCCCCTGCGCACATCGGGCAGGGCTCTACGGTAACATAGAGCGTGCAGTCAGGAAGATATTTGCCTCCCAGAGCATGAGAAGAGGATGTGAGGGCAATCATCTCCGCATGAGCAGTAACGTCTGTGAGTCGTTCAGTGAGATTATGCGCCCTTGCGATAATTCTTCCTCCGCATACCACTACTGCCCCGATGGGCACTTCATCCATCTTTCCACCTTTTTCTGCCTCCATCAGCGCCTGCTGCATATAATATTCATCAAGTCTCCCCCCCAGGAGCCCTCCGAAATCATCCGCAGCAAGGGAGTCTTCATTCATTGCCATGACGTTTTCTGATTATGTCGGCAACTTTCTCCATAAGCCAAAGCGGGGTAGAGGTGGCGCCGCAGATTCCCACCGAATCGGCATTCGTTGTCCAGTCAGGATCAAGCTGAGATTCTTCGGAGATAAGATAAGTGCGGGGATTCACTTCACGGCATTTTTCAAAAAGAACCTTTCCGTTGGAACTTTTTGCTCCGCTGACGAAAATGACCACTTCATGATTACGTGCAAATTCCCGCATATTCTCCATCCTGTTTGCCACCTGCCGGCATATCGTGTCGAAATATTCAAACTTCCCCTCTTTTTTGCGCCTCTTTATCTCCTCCACTACCTGCCGGAAACCTTCAAGCGACTTTGTTGTCTGCGAATAAAGAAGAATATCGCGCGAAAGGTCAAGACTGTCTATCCCCTCTAAATCCTGAATCACGACAGCCTCTCCGTTGGTTTGTCCGACGAGTCCGTTCACCTCCGCATGACCCATCTTGCCATATATTACTATCAAAGGTTTGGAGCCTCCCTTTTTCTCAGACTCCACTCCATCGTTGTATGCCTGCTTGATACGCCGCTGCAATTGCAGCACAACGGGACAAGTGGCGTCAATTATCTCGATGTTGTTTGCATCGGCAGTCTGATAGGTCTGGGGAGGTTCGCCATGAGCGCGCAACAGCACTTTTACATTTTTAAGTGTCCCGAGTTCCTGATGGGTGATTGTCTGCAAGCCCTTTCCGCAAAGCCGGTCCACTTCCGAAGCATTATGCACGATATCCCCCAGACAGTAGAGGCGCCCGGTTGAATCGAGCTCCTCTTCTGCCTTGCGGATAGCGGTAACGACTCCGAAACAGAATCCGGAATTGCTGTCGATCTCTACGTTCATTTCTTCATCTCAATTTCATGAAACTTCTCCATGAGCCATTCCATTTGCTGAGCGCGGGTCATGGAGCCGTTGTCAAGTTCAAGAGCGTCGGAAGCTTTGCGCAGAGGCGAGACTTCGCGCGTGGTGTCGATGCGGTCGCGTTCCTCAACATTACGGAGCACCTCCTCGAAGTCAACTTCTTCCCCTTTCTCCTTGAGTTCGAGATAACGTCTTTTCGCCCTCTCTTCCGCGCTTGCGCATACAAATACTTTCATTTCGGCATCCGGGAAAACTGTCGTGCCGATATCCCTGCCATCCATGACAATGCCTTTCTCTTTCCCGAACTGTTGCTGAAGCGCCACAAGACGTTCCCTTACCTCCGGAATCACTGCCACTGGGCTTACCATTCCACTCACTTCCATTGAGCGGATCTCTTTCTCTACATCCTCGCCGTTCAGGAGAGTATGCTGTATGCCATCCTCACCTGTAGGTTGAAAAGTGATATTGATTGACGGCAGGGCGCTGACAAGGCTGTCAACGTCAATCTTCCCCTCTTTGACCATCCCGTTGCGCAAGGCAAAAAGGGTAACCGCGCGATACATTGCTCCTGAATCGACATACACGTAGCCTATTCGTCGTGCAAGTTCCCGCGCCATCGTGCTTTTTCCGGAGGAGGAATAGCCGTCGATTGCTATGATAATTTTCTCTGCCATTAGAGATGTTAAGATATTAAGATATTAGGATGCGAATTCACTCAGGCGGGCAAGATATTTCCCTATAATATCAAATTCTATATTCACCCTTGTCCCTTTTTCAATGCGATGGAAATTTGTGTGATCATGTGTGTAGGGGATAATTGCCACGCGGAAACTGTCGCGTTCAGAGTCGCATACAGTCAGGCTTACCCCGTTGACAGTTACGGAGCCTTTTTCCACAGTAACATATCCTTTGCGCGCCATTTGCGGATCTATGTCATATTTGAAGGTATAATACCAGCTTCCGTCAGCTTCCTCCACTCCGAGACATTCCGCAGTGGTGTCGACGTGCCCCTGAACGATATGACCGTCAAGACGTCCGTCTATTTTCATGCTGCGCTCCACATTTACAAGATCACCTACCTTTAAATCGCCCAGGTTGCTGCGTTCGAGAGTCTCCTTGATGGCTGTTACGGTGTATGTGCCGTCGCCGGGAAGAGAGACAACCGTAAGGCATACGCCATTGTGGGAAATGCTCTGGTCTATGCGCAGTTCATCGGCGAAAGGACAACGAAGAGTCAGGTGAAGATTGCCATCCTCATGGCGAAGCCCCGTCACTTCAATTGCGTCTTCTACAATTCCTGAAAACATATATTGAATTTTTAGTGTTTATTCATTGCTTTATCCGTAAAAGGGGTTCAAAAAAACCTTTTTATGGAGTCCATTTTCTGCAAATTTACAATTATTTTTCATAGTAGGCAAAAAAATAGGCTTTTCTATTTTGTCTTTATTATTAAATGTGCTATATTTGGAGGCATAAAACCTTATCGAATATGAAAAAACTCAGGCTTCCTCCAATCTCTGTCGGCAAGACATACCCTCAGTTGCCCGATGTGCGTCAGATCTCCATTATCGGAGGTAGCGCGGCGGGGAAGTCAAGTTTTATGGAGGAACTTACGAATCTCAATTCTCCTCATGCCTACTGCATCTCCGCCATAAGCGCGCCATATCCCGAGAGAGAGGAGTCTACTCGGGAAGGGAGCATTGACATGCAGTTTGCAGAAGCGGCACGCAATCGTCCGTATATGCGCACGGATGCGGTGAGCGAGCTTGATAAACTCGCATACATGCTTTTTGCCGATGAGTTTGAATATCTCCTTTCGGTGAAGGAACGCAAGCAAGCCGGTTGCGGAGGGGTGAAACTGCGTCCCACTCGCCTTGACCGTATAGTTTCCCTCTGGGAGAGAGTATTTCCCGGCAACCGTATAGTCCGCACCCCGGGACAATTGATGTTCTCAACGGCATCAGGCTCCGATCTTATCTCTCTTCAGAAACTGAGCCGTAGTGAACAGGCAGTGCTTTATTATGCGGCGGCTGTCCTTTACGCAATGCCTGAGGCTATCGTGTTTGTAGATTCCCCATCTCTATTCATCCATCCCTCTTTGCTGGCAAATCTTTGGAATGCTATTGAGGAACTGCGTCCTGACTGCACCTTTGTTTATAATTCAGTGGATGTAGAGTTTGTAAGTTCCCGAACATCAAATGCTTGCATTTGGGTGAAGAGCTATGACGTGGATTCACGCACCTGGGATTACGAGGTGCTCCCTCCCGGAAATCTTAATGAGGAGTTATTCGTCGACTTGATAGGGACGCGCCGTCCGGTATTGTTCATTGAGGGGGATGCCCGGCACAGCATAGACTCTCGCCTCTATCCCCTTGTATTCCCTGACTGCACAGTCCGGCCTCTTGGCTCATGCGACAAGGTGATAGAGACTACACGTTCCTTTAACGATCTCAAGAATATGCATCATCTGGAGAGCAAGGGAATCGTAGACCGCGATCGCCGTACGGATCACGAGGTGGGCTATCTGCGACGAAAATCTGTGATGGTCCCTGAAGTGGCAGAGATTGAGAATCTTTTCCTGCTCGAAGGGGTGATAAAAGCGATGGCGAAACGTCGTGCAAAAGACCCGAGGAAAGTTTTCGCCAAAGTGTCGGCAGCGGTTATCGCGGAATTCTCACGTCGTTATGACGAGCAGGCGTTGCAGCATGTCCGCCATAGGGTGAAGCGGGAGGTGGAGTGTAAGATAGATGCGCGTTTCCCGTGCATAACGGCAATGGAGACCCACTTGCGTAGTCTTATAAATCTCCTTACTCCGCGAAAGCAATATGACCAGCTCAGGAGCGATTTCCGCAGAATGCTTGATGAGAAGGACTATGCCGGGATTCTTAAGGTGTTCAATCATAAGCCTATGTTGGGCGACTCAGGGGTGGCTCGACTTCTCGGCTATAAAAGTAAGGATGATTATATTGCGGGAGTAATATCAACCCTTAAGGAGGGGGGACCGGAAGGGGTGGAGATACGCAATGCAGTAAGATATTGCTTCCGGGTTGAAGATATGAAATCCTCTCCTGTGGTAGAGGCTAAAAAAAGCCTGAAAAGAGAGGAGCCTCCTGTGGCGAAACCCGCGAAGAAAAAAAAGAAAAAGAGGCATATCAGATCTTCTTCTGTAATTTTTAAGGGGTTTTGAGGCTCTCGCATGATAACAAAATGGTAAAAAATACGTTTAGGATATTATAGTATATTACTCTCATAATTCAGACAATTATTGATGGAAAAAAAGAAGAAAGAAAAGAAACTGGCGATCCTCCGCAACGACCCTTGGCTGGATCCGTATGCAGGTGCGATAGAGGGGCGTCATCAGGATGTTCTCCGCAAGCTCGATGAACTTACAGCCAACACTAACGGCTCGTTAGTGGATTTTGCCAATGCTTATAAATACTACGGACTTCATCATCTTGAGGAAGGTGGATGGGTGTTCCGTGAATTTGCTCCGAATGCCACACAGATATGGCTCATAGGCACTTTCTCCGATTGGAAAACTTCGGATTCCTACAAACTGAAGCCGGTTGGATATGGCAATTGGGAGATACGTCTTCCGGAGGATGCTCTTCATAACGGCGACCTCTTCAAGATGTTCGTATGCTGGAATGGCGGTCAGGGCGAGAGAATACCTGCCTACGCTACCCGCGTGGTGCAGGACGACGTAACAAAAATATTCTCAGCCGAGGTTTATGACCCGGAGAAGCCTTATAAATTCAAGGTGAAGAAATTCTCGCCTGACGTAAAGCCCCTCCTCATTTATGAATGCCATATCGGCATGGCTGAGGAGAAGGAGGGTGTCGGCACCTATGATGAGTTCCGTGAAAAGATTCTTCCACGCATTGCAGCGGATGGATATAATGCAATTCAGATCATGGCAATCCAGGAACATCCCTATTATGGATCGTTCGGATATCATGTCAGCAGTTTCTACGCCCCCTCTTCCCGATTCGGCACTCCCGATGATCTCAAGCGTCTTATCGACGAAGCGCATAAGCTCGGAATCGCCGTGATTATGGATATAGTCCACAGTCATGCAGTGAAGAATGAAGTTGAGGGTCTCGGTCGTCTTGACGGTAGCTACGACCTCTATTTCTATGGCGATGGTCGCCGCGAGCATCCCGCATGGGATTCTCTTCTCTTCGACTATGGAAAGAACACCGTGCTCCATTTCCTCCTTTCCAACTGTAAATATTGGCTTGAGGAATTTAAATTTGATGGTTTCCGTTTCGACGGTGTAACCTCGATGCTCTATTACGATCATGGTCTCGGAAAGGCATTCGGTTCCTACGGAGATTATTATGATGGCAATCAGGATCCTAATTCTCTTACATATCTTACTCTTGCCAACATCCTTATCCATGAGGTGAATCCCAAGGCAATCACTATCGCTGAGGAGATGAGCGGAATGCCGGGGCTTGCCGTGAAATTTGAGGATGGCGGCATAGGCTTCGACTATCGTATGGCAATGGGCATACCTGACTATTGGATCAAGATGATAAAGGAGAAGAAGGATGAAGACTGGCATCCTACCTCAATTTATTGGGAGCTGACCAATCGTCGTGCGGATGAAAAGACAATCTCTTATTGCGAAAGCCATGATCAGGCTCTTGTAGGCGACAAGACGATCATTTTCCGCCTTATAGATAAAGAGATGTACTGGCACATGATGGTGAATGACGATAACTTCACTGTAGAGCGCGGCATGGCTCTCCACAAGATGATACGTCTCGTTACCCTCGCTTCAATCAACGGCGGCTATCTTAACTTTATGGGCAACGAGTTCGGGCATCCCGAATGGATTGACTTCCCGAGGGAGGGAAACGGCTGGAGCTATAAGTATGCACGTCGCCAGTGGGACCTTGTTGACCGTGAGGATCTGAAGTATAAGTTCCTCAACGCCTTTGACAACGCTATGGTGGAGACTGTTTCCGAGGTTTATAATTTCCAGGCGCTCCCGGTAGAGAAACTGTGGGAAAAAGATGACGACCAGGTGCTCGCTTTCATGCGCGGCGATCTCGTGTTCGTATTCAACTGGAACCCTGTCAGGAGTTTCGACGGCTACGGATTCCTTGCTCCGGCAGGGGAGTATGAGGTGTTGGTAGACAGCGACTCTCCGGCATTCGGCGGTCATGGCCTTGTGGATGATTCCGTGCATCATTTCACAACTCCCGATCCACTCTATGAACCTTCCGGCAAGGGCTGGCTCAAAATGTATCTCCCGGCAAGAACAGCCCAAATTCTTCGCCGGATTAAACCTGAGCCAAAAAAAAAGGTCAAGACTACTGAAGAGACTGTTTCAACCCCTGAAGTAACAGTCGCTGTAGTGGAGGAGGCAAAGGTTGAAGCCCCGGTCAAGAAGACTCCGGCTAAGAAAGTTTCGGCTAAGAAAGCAACTGCCAAGAAAACAACGGCAAAGACAGCAGTAAATACAGAGAAAGCAGCTGAAAAGCCTGTGGCAAAAACCTCAAAGACTGCAAAAGCCACAAAGACAACGGCAGCCAAGACCCCAAAGACAGCCAAGACCTCGACTGCAAAAGCCGCAAAAACCACCAAGGCTAAGAAAGCCAAGGAGGAATAAGCAGAAAGAATAAAAACAATATGGAGCGATCAGGGCATACTTGTAATGTTCTGGTCGCTTTTTTAAAATAATAAAATATGAAAATAAAAACATTATTAGTGGCATTCCTCCTCGTGTGCGGAATTAGTGCACAGGCACAGAGTATCAGTGATATTCTCCGTGGTTTGGGAGGCAACTCCGGTTCGGGCAATTCCACTGTGTCGACAGTCGGAAATCTTCTCGAAGGAATATTTACACGCACGGATCTCACATTGGCGGATCTTGTGGGGGAATATCAGTCAGCCGGTCCGGCAGTAACTTTTAAAAGCGATAATTTTCTTCAGAAAGCGGGGGGTGTGGCAGGAGCTGCCGCTCTTGAGACTAAGCTGCAGCCTTACTATGAGCAATATGGGCTTACAGGGATGCCCTTGACAATAGATGGGGATGGAAATTTCACACTTTCTGTTAAAGGGATAAAACTGAGCGGGGTAGTTACACCCGGGACAGAAAAAGGCACTTTTATTTTCAATATAATGGTGGCTAAGGCTTTGAAACTTGGTAAATTTACCGCCTACGTTCAGAAAAGTGGAAAGAATCTTGACCTGATGTTTGATGCTACAAAATTGAAACAGCTCATATCTACTGTAGCAAAATTTACAGGAAGTAAGCTGGCGTCCGGTCTCGGCACCCTCCTCGACTCATACGACGGAGCTTGCATAGGTTTTCAGATGAATTATACAGGGACAGCATCCACGCGCACAGGTAACGCTCCTGCCGACTCTACGGCAAATTCATCCGGAATAGGGTCGCTTCTTAATTTGATTAAGGGAGCGACAGGGAATTAAAAGGTGTATAAAGTTAAAATTAAACCGTGGAATGCGTAATTTCACGGTTTTTTTGTAACTTTGCCCCTATGTTTCGCGCTAAACTATATCTCTTGACGATTTTTCTTGGTCTGGCTCTATGGAGCCGGGCAGAAGAGGCATCCCCCATCTCCGGCAATGAGGATGCCGTTGCAGTTGCTCCGCAGGACAGCGTGTCTGATCCTGGCAGCGGAAAGGTTATCCGTGAGTTCAAACGTGATATGGAATCGGTGGAATTTGTGCCGAAAGGACAGTGGATTACAGGTGTTTCCGTATCCTATACCATGTCAGACCAGTCCAAATATCAGTTCCTTATCTTTGAGGATATAACAGGCGATACCTATAGTTTCAAAATTTCTCCTATGGTATTGTATGCCGTTGCGCCGGATCTTGCTCTTGGCGGAAGATTTTCCTACGCCCGATCGCTTACAAAACTTGAAAGGGCAGATGTAGTGATCGACTCAGAGACAGATTACGAGGTGGATCATCTTTATCGCCTTTCCCACAACTATTACGGCACAGTGATGATGCGTAACTATTTCTCTATCGGGAAATCCAAGCGTTTCGGCTTTTTTAACGAACTGCAGCTTCAGCTTGGAGGGGGACAGTCGAAAATCACTACAGGAATTGGCAATGATCTCACGGGCAATTACGAAAGGAATTTCTCTCTTGATTTAGGACTTGCTCCCGGCTTGGTGGTCTTTCTAAATAATTATTCCGCGTTAGAGGTTAATATCGGAGTGCTGGGTTTTAGTTACACTGCAACCAAGTCGATAAAAGATCAGATTTACGTCTCTCGTAGAAATTCCAAATCAGCCAACTTTCGTATAAACCTTTTCTCCATCCAGTTCGGGGTGGCGTTCTATCTGTAATATCCGCTTATGTTGAAAAGAATAATAGCAATCACAGCTCTCATCATTTCAGCGGCTATGTCAGTGACAGCCGCACCTGTCAGTCCTCAGAAAATTGAAAGGGTAGAATATGTCCAGAGAGTGGATACGATTCTACGCACTGACACTGTAATTACCACTCAGGTGCTCAGAAGGTCTGACCTTATCCAACGCTCCGAAGTCATTATACGTACAGATTCGATAATAGATGGTGTTCCCCTCTATCCCGTAGGCGATGGCTTTGTCCCTGCGGTGGCGCCGAGTGTGCCGGCTCCTCCTCAGGTTGTCATTGTCCATGATACGGTGTGGATGACTCCCGGAGCTGCAGCTATAGAAGTGCAGAGGGACAGTGTGCCTCAGGTTCCCATGACCAATAAAACGGATGCTTCGGAAGAATGGGTTACATTCCGGGGAGACACAATTCCGACAATGCTTAAAGAGAGAAATCTTGGCAGATTCGATCGCGGACTTTCCAATCATCTCTATCTTCCCAAGGGGATATGGACTTTCGGAGTTACCGCTTCTTACGGAGAGTTCTCCACTTCCAATCTTGAAATTTTCGATCTTGTCTCCGATGTTGATTTCTCAGGGCATATTTTTGCCGTTCGTCCATATTTCCAGTACACTATCCGCAACAATATGGCTGTTGGCATGCGCCTGGCTTACACCTCCGGAAAGGCGCGTATAGACTCCTTTAAAGTTGATATTGATGAAGATATGAATTTTAATCTTCATGATATAATGTATAGAAGCGAGACCTATTCGGCTGCGATAACCTACACTCAATATTACGGCATAGCGCGTCGGGGTAGGTTCGGTATATTCAACGAAGTGGAGCTTGCCTTTTCCTCAGGTAATTCCGACTTTCAGCGTCCTTATAACAGTGAGCCTCGTCTTACCCATACAACCACCATGGCTGCTGCTTTGAATTTCTCACCGGGTCTGTCGGTGTTTATTATGGATCCCGTGTCTTTCAATATCTCCTTCGGAGTGTTCGGCTTTCAGCTTAAAAATGAGAAGCAGACAGTCAATGGTGAAAAAATGGGCAGCCGTTTCACTTCGAGCGCAAACTTCCGATTCAATATCTTTAACATTAATTTCGGCATAGCGGTTAATATTTGAGAGGTATTGGGTGTTGGGTATTAGGTGTTGGGTGTTGGGATGGTTGGTGGATATGGGGCATTTTTGGGGGGAGGAGATGATAAAACTATTAAATTTGTGGTCAAATTGGAACTTTTTTGCCCTATTTTGCTTGAAGATTTGGATGATAAAAGAAAAAAACTGTAAATTTGTGGATAAATAATGGACAGATTGTCCCATTAACTATTTAATCCTGAGAAAAGTTCTCAAAAATCTATTTCCTTTAAGGACAATCCAACATTATGTAACCCGAATAAACATCAATTTAACGATAAACTATGAAACTAACCACAAAAGGGTTTTCAACTGCCGCCCTTGCGTCTTTCCTGCTATTGGGAGGATGTGCCAATGAATCTCCCTGGAGCTCAGGGAATGGTGAGGCGGGAAGGATTTCCCTAAAAGTCGCAGCTAATGGAAATGTTCAGAAGTCTACGCGAGCTGATGACAATGTAAGTCCGGTTATTCCTGCGCCGGACCAGTTCTCAATCTCTTTGAACAGTACAGACCAAAGTTATTCCAAAACATGGTCATCGCCAGATGCATTCAATCGGGAGGGTGGCTTCCCGATGGGCACATATACTCTTGCAGCAGTCTATGGAAACATTGAGGAGGAGGGTTTTTCAAATCCATGTTTCCAGGGGGAGACCCCTGTGGCTGTAAGACTCGGAGAGGAGACTTCCGCCACTGTAACAGCTTCGCTTGCCAATTCAATGGTGAGCATAAGATATACGGATGAGTTCCGTGCAATGTTCCCGAAATATAATGCCCTGCTTACTTCTGAAGGCCACGTAACACCCGTGGTTTTGTCGCAAAATGAGGATCGACCGGCATATATGTCTCCCCGTAAGATCACATTTTCCCTTTCCTTGACCAATCAGCAGGGAAAGGAGGTTACTGTCGTTCCGGCAGTCTTTACCGCACAGCCTCAGCATCACTATGTTGTCATCGTGGGTGTGGAGGAGAAAGTCGGAGTGAGCACTCTCGATGTCTCTTTCGATGAGAATGTGGTGACTGATAGCAGGGATATCCTTCTCACAGACGAACTATTCACAACTCCGGCTCCGAGCGTATCCGTTAATGAGGATGCTACCTCGACAATCTCAGCTTTTGAGATGCTGCCCGTAGAAGGTAAGAATCCGGAATTGCATGCAATAGCATTCGGAGGCATCAGCAAGGCAACTCTTGCTTTCACTGCAGAGGATGGAGGAAGCCTTCCATTGACAAGCTCTGAATATGAGTTGACAGGACTTTCGGCTGCCAATGAGGAGATATTGAAAAAAGCCGGCGTGGAATGTTCAGGCTTCATCTCAAAGGGGGAGATCGAGAATAAGATGGCAGTGGTGAACCTTTCCAATTTCACTAAAAACCTAACGCCGGGCACCTATAAGGTCTCTCTGACTGTTCAGGATAAGATGGGCAGAACTTCAGATGCGTCTCAAATTCCTGTTGTGGAGATTAAAGTGGAGAATCTGAAATTGACCATAGATAAGAATGTAGCTCCAAAATATCTTGAGGATAAGGTAGAAGTGGCTTTGGCTTCAAATTGCAATTATGTAGGAAATAACCTTGAGTTTGAGATTGATGGTAAGGTTGCTAAAGTCGTTGCAGTTACCAGTCAGGGCAATGCATCTGCTGATATGCCTTATAATTATGTCTATACTCTTCAATATCCTTCCAAAGATGGGATAACTGATTCCGGTTGTAATGTGGCTCTCTCGGTGGCAGGCAAGAAATTCTGTGATAAAGTGCTTGATGTGGATATGCCGGCGTATACAGTGGAGGAGGATGCATTCGCCAATAAGGTGATGTTGCGTCTGAATTATCAGGATGCAGAGATGCTCAAGCATATTATCAAGAACGTTGTCCTCTATGATGGAAGCAACAAGATTCCGGAGTCAAGGATTGTCCGTTCTGTT
The DNA here is from genome assembly GCA_947176915.1 of uncultured Porphyromonadaceae bacterium. GTDB lineage: Bacteria > Bacteroidota > Bacteroidia > Bacteroidales > Muribaculaceae > Lepagella. Next base: position 27,330 of record CAMWSM010000023.1, read on the forward strand.
GAAACTAACATTATCGAGGTAAAAAGTCTCACTCCATCAACAGAGACTGAGAAAAAAGAGTATAAGGATATAAGCTTATCTCTCGGTTCCTCATTAGCAAGGAATAAAACGAAAGTCAACGACTTCTCAACGGAAATAGCCGCCGGGGTTCCTAACGGTGATTTCGAAGAACTTCACCAAACTATTAACGAAACCATCCAGCAGGGTGGAAAATGGGCAAGAACGGTCGCAGGAGAGTTAAGGCAAACAAATTTGACTATGAAAGTGAAGGAGCCCATTGATTGGTCATCATCCAACTCAATGACTTGTAATAGTAATTCTTCCAATAAGAATAGTTGGTATATGGTGCCTTCTGTCTATAATACTACCATTAAAGAAGATGGTTGGCTTTCGCATCAACCTAAGATTGATGTCTTGCAAAAAGCTCATGATACGACGGCTGAGATATACAAAATTTATTCAAGTCAGTCAAAAACGAATGCAATGCTGATTAGAAATGTTGCATGGGATTCAGATGGGAAGGCAATTAAAGATGATAAGGGAACCTATGGAATATCAAATTATTATTCTCATAACATACCCTCTTCTATAGCTAACCGCACGGCAGGCAGCATGTGGCTCGGTGTTGACGGTCAGGAGGGAAAGGCTTTTGACTCTCGTCCTGCCAAACTAAAAGGATTCTATCAGTTTGTTGCTGATTCTCAGGATCCCAATGAACAAGGAGTGGTGGAAATTCAGATTTTGAACGGTGATAAGGTTATCGGAAGTGCGAAAAAGGAGTTGAAAGCTTGCAGTGGTTACACTGAATTTATACTCCCGATTCAGTACGTAGCCATTTCAGAGCTTTTTAAAGTAAAAGCTACTTCCCTGAGAATCTCCTTTACATCAAGCAATCGTACAAGCAACATCAAGACAACTAATTATTGCAATAAGGATGAATGCGTGTCAAGAGGCGCTATGTTGATTGTGGATAATCTTACTTTTGAATATTAACCTAAAACTGACTAATAAGCAATGAAATCAATATATAATATTTTGCTCTGCGCTTCTCTCGCAGGTCTGTTGGGTGCTTGTGCTTCCGAAGCCCCATGGGAGGGACCTAAGGACAGAGGGGAAGGCTCCTTTGCCAAGTCGGCGCTTAATCTTAAAGTGCAGACCGACCATGTCATCAAACAGACAAGAGCCGGAAAAGAAGTGGATATGGATATGGTTTATGTCAACTTCTTTGACAATAAGAGCGGACACTTGAAGGATTTTTATCTTTATGGTCAGATGCCTGAGGTGGTGGCTCTTGAGGAGGGGGACTATTATGTTACTGCAGTCTACACACATGATGGCACTCAGGAACATCGGGCAGCTGCATGGGATTATCCTTTCTATCAGGGAAAATCAGACATGTTTACTATCAAGCCAAATCAGATTACTACCGATTTGGGCACAATCAAATGCGCTTTGGAGAATGTGATGACTTCCGTAGTGTTCGACCCTATGCTTAGGGAACACATGTCGGAAGAGGATTCATTCGTTGAACTTAAACTTAATGAGGGAAGCGATGTCTTGAATTTTACTGTCAAGGAGCAGGATAATGAGAATTATGGTTATTTTCATATAGAAGGAGAGCAATCTCTTGTAGCTACTTTCAAGGGAAAGATCGATGGAGCTTACACGGCTGAGGTGAAGACTGTGGCTAATGTGGAAGCAGGTAATCATTACCGTATTACTTTCAAACTCCATGACTATCAGGGTGAAAATTCCGGTAATGCAGCAATGGATATTATGCTTGACGCTTCCGTTACAACCACGGATGTTGATGGAAATGTATCCATCGAAGAGGCTGGGATAGGTGATTACGATCTTGGTGATAATGAGCGTCCAAGTGAAAATCCGGAAGAACCGATAATCCCTGATCAACCCACAGCCCCTCTCATTACTTCAACCGGGTCAATTAAACTTGGAGAGAAGCATCTATATGTGCCGGGTGAAGAGGTTGTCCTTAACATTGTCTCCTCTACCGGGATAGAGGTCTTTGAAGTTGACATAGTCTCCCCCTCTCTTTCACCTGAGGAACTTGCTCAGGTTGGTTTGGCTGCTCATCTTGACCTCGTGAATCCGGGGGAACTTAAGGAACCATTGAACAATCTTGGATTGCTTAAGGGTGATTCTGTAAAGGGAGAGAAAGAGGTTAAATTCGACATTACCAATTTTATGCCTCTCCTTGCAGTGCTTGGTGATGGAGTGCATACTTTCAATCTTACAGTTGGCGATGCCGATGAGAGAATTACGAAAGAGAGTCTTATAATTGAGATTAAGAACTAATAGTTGACAGCAATGAAGATATTGAATAAAATTATTTCAGCTTCGGCTGTCGCCCTTACATTCCTCTCTTTGCAGGGATGTGTTTCTGAAACCCCGTTTGAGGCGGGAAAGGAGGGAACCTTGCGTCTTTCCGCTCAACTTCGCGGTGATATTACTTCAGTTGTGACCCGTGCTGCCGATTATGATCAGCATACTCTGGAGGATAACCTTGTGGTTTATATTCAGAAGGAGAATGTCGGAGTAATTCGAAAGTTTAAAGGTATTGAAGAGGTGCAGTCTGCCAATGTTTCTCTCCAGACCGGATCTTATGTTGTGGAAGGTTGGACAGGTGATTCCGTATCAGCCTCCTTTGATAAGAAGTTCTATTATGGCTATAAACCGATAGAAGTGAAAGAGGGTTCCAATTCCATTTCCCTGCAATGTGATATCGCCAATGTTTTGGCTTCTGTAAATACGGAACTTGTCTCCGACATGATTTCGGATCTTACAGTAGAGATTGGTCATACAAGAGGCTCGCTTACTTTTGATTCTGACATGATTGCTGCCGACCGTAGAGGTGATACCAAAGGTTATTTTATGATGCCTAATGGGGTGAAGGATCTTTATTACAAGATTTCCGGCAAGAACTCTGACGGAACGCCGTTCCTTAAGGAGGGTGAAATAGAGGGAGTGGAGCGTGCTCATGACTATCAGTTCGTGCTGAAGGCAGATGCTGCGCAAGTTACTCAAGGTGGGGCTCTCATTAAAATTGAAATAGTGGAAGTCCCTGTAATAGACGAGGAGGTAACTGTCTTCCCGGCTCCGGCTTTCAAATTGACTATGGGGGGAGAGCAGGTTAAGAATCCTGCTAAGCAATTGAACCTTACTAAAGGGGGCTACGGAGATCTTGCTCTCAGGATCGTTGCCTACAAGGGTTTGCCACATCTTAAGGTCTCTTTCTCCGATAATTTCAATTTCGGAGTTGATTCAGAGTTTGAGTTAGGTTCGGACAATGTTTCAAGTCTGCCGCAGGTGTTTGGCTTTGAAAAGAAATTAGTTGAAGATAATGTGGCTGATGCGGTTAATGAGAAGGTTGATGTAGTGGAGTGCTGGTTTACCGTTCCGGATTCATATATAAAATCTCTGCCGGTATCCGAACAGGAATTTTCCATCACATTTGATGTAGAAGATGGCAAAGGTTGCACAAATCAGCTTAAACTGCATTGGGCGAATAGTGAATCTGCGATTGAGCAAATTGATCCGGTAGGTGCTGTTTCTACTGATGATTTCAACGATGAATCCGCTGTTGGCGCACGCTACGTTACCCTTTATGGCGAGATATATGATGAGGAGGTAACTGACTACGGCATCATGCTTCGAGAGGATGGCACGGAGAATTGGTCTTACTATCCTGCAACACGTGCCGGAGGCTCAAAGAACCGATTCAGCGTAGTAGTTAAGGATCTGAAACCTGCTACAGTATATCAGTATAAGACCTACGCCGATGATTTTGAGGAAGATTTAGTGAAGACCTTCACCACTGAATCAATCTTCTCTATTCCGGGAGCAAGTTTCGAGGAATGGAGCAGTTATAAAGCAAGTACTCTGCTTGGCACGAAGGATGTTATTCTTCCTGGTTCTACCGGTGATAAGACTACGAGTTTCTGGGGCTCAGGCAACGAGGGTGCGGCAACCGCTAATCTTACGTTGACAAATAAGTCGACCGATATGAAACATTCCGGGTCATATTCTGCTCGCTTAGGGTCAAACGCGGCACTCGGAGTAATTGCCGCCGGCAATATATTTACAGGTTATTATGTTAAAACAGACGGGACTAACGGTGTGCTCTCTGTCGGTAGGGAATATAATGGTTCTCATCCCTCAGCCTTAAAGGTATATGCTAATTATCGCCCGGGCGGAGGTGTTAGTGTTAAAAGTGGTAACGAGAAGTTTATTGAAGATATGGTTGAGGGAGGTACAGATCAAGGTCAGATTTATGTGGCTCTGACAACTGAACCATACGAAATCCGTACCAATCCTGACAATCGTAGACTCTTCGAGAAAAATGATCCCTCTGTTGTGGCATACGGCCAGATTACATGGAAGGAAGCTTTCGGACCTGACGGAGAATTGCAGGAAATCGTAATTCCGTTGGATTATAACAAGAAGGTAAAAACTTTGAAGCCTACTCATCTTGTTATAGTGTGCTCGGCTTCCAAGTTTGGAGATTATTTCTGCGGAAGTAAAACTTCTGTGATGTATCTTGATGATTTCGAACTTCTCTATGAAGAACCGTCAGGTATTCTTACCGAATAAAATACTATATTAATTTTTCGACCGATAGTAGGTAGTTAGTAAATCGCGATGCGGTGTAGAACATCAACAATGTCTGCACCGCATCGTTCTTTTTCAATAATCCCATTTTCAAATGCTTTCACAATTTTCAACTTTCAATTTTCAACTTTCAATTTAAAAAGTTAACTTTGCAACTGCAATATTAATGCATATTTTCAGAATGAAACTTAAACCGGTAGCCTATACTCTTCTCCTCCTTTTTTCTTTGCTCCCCTTAGGGTGCATCAAGAATGATTTGCCATACCCCAAGATTCAGCAGAATATTACTCGACTTGCCGCTGAGGGACAGAGCAAGGACGCACTTATTGATTCTGTGGATATGAAGGCAGTGGTTTATCTCGAGGAAACTACGGATATAGAGAATGTGAAGTTTACTGAATTCAGTGTGTCTGAGGGTGGAAAATCTGATGTCAACCTTCTTGAAGGGAGTTATAATCTCACCTCTCCATTGAATATTGTCCTTTCGCGCTATCAGGATTATTCATGGCAGATCTCTGCCGAACAAAATATCGAGCGATATTTTTCTGTGGAAGGGCAGATAGGGGAGAGTGTGATCGACGCTGTTGCATGTCGGGTGATTGTAACTCTTCCGGAAGGCACAGATCTTTCAAAATTGACTCTTGAGCGCGTGAAACTTGGTCCGGCAGGGATAACCACTCTCACTCCGGCTCTTGAGCCCGGCACAATTGATCTTTCCTCCCCCTTGCGTGTTGAAGTGGAATGTCATGGCCGTTCCGAATTTTGGACTATTTATGCGGATCTGGCTGAACTTCTTGTCTCAACTACTGCAGCTGATGCCTGGAGTAAGGTGGTATGGGTCTATGGTGCCTGCCCCTCTGACATGAAAGGTAGTTTCCGTTATAAGAAATCCGGGGACGCAGATTGGACTGTTGTGTCGGAATCGGAGGTTACTCAGACAGACGGCTCATTCTCCGCATGCATTTCACATCTTGAACCTCTTACGGAATATACCGTTCAAGCTATAGCTGACGGGAATATTGGTAATGAAATGAAGGTAACTACTGATGGCACTGCTGACATTCCTGACGGTGATTTTGATCAATGGTGGCTCAAGAACAACAGGATATGGTGTCCCTGGAATGAAAATGGCGAACAGTTCTGGGATACAGGCAACACCGGAGCTGCCACTCTCGGACAGAGTAATGTAGTCCCGACCGACCATACTGTTACGGGTCAGGGTCAGGCTGCCGAACTTAATACGAAATTTGTGGGTATCGCCGGTATCGGAAAACTTGCGGCAGGCTCAATCTATACAGGGTCGTTCCAGAAGGTTGACGGAACGAATGGCATTCTTGATTTCGGTCGACCGTGGAAACTGCGGCCTACAAAGCTTAAAGGCTATTACCAGTATAAGACTGCTCCAATCAATTATGCCAACTCTGATTATAAGAGTATTATCGGCCAACCGGATACATGCCACATATATGTGGCGTTGGCTGACTGGACAGCGCCATTTGAGATCCGGACGAATCCCAAGAATCAGCAGCTTTTCGACAAGGATGCACCGTCAATAATTGCATACGGCGAACTTGTCTACAGCGGCACAATGGAGGATTACCAGCCATTTGAGATAAAACTTGAATACAGAAGCACTTCGCGAGTGCCGACTTATCTGCAGATCACCTGTGCCGCTTCAAAACTTGGCGATTACTTCACAGGAGGTGCCGGCGCGGTGCTGTATGTGGATCAATTCTCTTTTGATTATGATTATTGACGTAGGGGTGTATGATTGGCAAGACTACATTTTCTTGGAAAAAAAGGGCATTATCTTTCAAATATGCGTGGCAAGGGATTTCTGCTTTACTTCGCTATGAGCATAATGCCCGGATTCACCTCTTTGCAGCAGTTGTGGCGGTAGTTGCCGGATTCTTCTTTAAAATATCTGCTATGGAATGGTGTCTGATTGCCGTTTGCATCGGGATGGTCATTTCTGCCGAGGCAATGAACAGTGCTGTTGAAGCGCTTGCCGATAAAATCTCAAAAGAATATGACCCATTGATAGGGAGAGCGAAGGATTTTGGCGCGGGGGCTGTTATGATTCTGGCATTTGTGGCAGTAGTGGTGGGATTGATAATTTTTCTTCCTAAATTTATCGCTCTTTTTTAATTTACTTCAATCATGAAAAACTCAAGAGGATTTTCCACCGGAACATTGTCATCAGTTCTTGTGTGGCTTTTTACTATCTTGATTTCTACAAATAGTATTTTTGCGGAAGAACCCTTTCATAGAACGGCAGCGCAGAAAGGGGTGAAGACATCTACTGATGTTATTCTCGTAGCTCTGCCGGTATCCGCTCTTGCAGGGGTGCTGATTGAGAGGGATTGGCAAGGTCTGAAACAAGGAGCACTGACGGCTGTTACAACTGTTGGTGCCACCTATATATTAAAATATGCTGTAAAGGAGCGTCGGCCCGACGGTTCTAATTGGCATTCTTTTCCCAGCGGCCACACATCGTCAACTTTTGCCACGGCAACATTCCTTCAGCGCCGATATGGTTGGAAGGTAGGGGTCCCGGCATACGCGCTTGCAACGTATGTAGGGTGGGGAAGAGTATTCTCAAAACGTCATCATTGGTGGGATGTGGCTGTGGGCGCCGCAATCGGGGCTGGATCAGCGCTGATTTATACACGCCCTTTTGCCAAAAAGCATGACCTGGAAATCAATGCGTGTCCATACGATGGAGGCTGCTGTATGTCTGCCTCAATAACCTTCTAAGTTGAAAATTGAAAATTGTATTACCCTTTCAATTATCATTTCTTCTCTCCTTTCTCCTTGAGCCTAAGGCCTAAAGCCTAAAACCTAAAATCTAAACCTATAACCTTATAATCTACATTATGGAAAAATTACTTCCTTTTGCATTCATTTGCCTTACTTCATTTTTTACTTTGACAAATCCTTTAGGCACCATGCCTGTCTTTCTCTCCATGACAAAGGGGATGACCAAGCAGGAGAGAAAGGAGATTGTTAGGAGAGCAACTATCATTTCATTTATAATTTTGATATGCTTCACGATCGGAGGACAGGTTTTATTTACGCTTTTCGGTATTTCTGCCAACGGTTTCCGTATTGCTGCCGGCTTCATCATTCTCAAGATTGGTTTTGATATGCTTCATGCTCAATATTCCAACACAAAACTTAAGGAGGAGGAGATGAAGGTATATGCCCGCGACATTTCCATAACACCCCTTTCAATCCCGATGCTTTGTGGTCCGGGTGCAATAGCAAATGGAATTATGTTGATGGAGGATGCCGGAACGTGGGAACTAAAGGCAATTCTTATCGGAAGTATAGGTGTAATATACCTTCTTACATTTGTTGTGCTCAATGCATCTACACGTTTGGTCGACTTTTTAGGGGAAACCGGAAACAATGTGATGATGCGTTTGATGGGTCTTATCCTTATGGTGATAGCCGTGGAATGTTTTGTCAGCGGGTTGAAGCCTATTCTTATTGATATAATTAAAGCCGGCAACGGACTTGTTTAAATAAATTCACTGGGAGAGGGGATAGTCCCTTGCCCCCGGGAGCGACTCTGATGAGAGTTAACAGTATTCCTAAACGAAAAAAACACGAACACAACAATGGTAAAATATCATTATAAATATATGTATTAACAAAACGAAATATATTTTAACATCTGTTGATTGCATTATGTTACAATTTATTATGCGATAAAAAATAAAAAAATATGCTCTAAAACATAAAAACACTTGCGGAGGGAGAAATCCTGTTGTAA
>CAMWSM010000024.1 GCA_947176915.1 uncultured Porphyromonadaceae bacterium
GATTGCTCCGCAATCCCGCTACGAAGCAAAAACTAATTAAAATGGACTTTTACACATACGGCAATATCGTTCGCATTCTCCGTCACGACCCCGCCAATCCGGAGAAATCACTCATGGTTGACGTTAACATGGACGAAGGCACCATCCTCTCCACCTTTGACGCAAAACGTCCCTTCGATGCCGCCTTCATACAATCCTTCCTCAACCTCATCACCCACTCCAAGACAGGCTTCACTCCCACAACCGACCGGGACACAATAGACAAAGCCCTCTCTATCGCGCTTCTTTCTTAGTAAGTAATAATCTTTAATATTTCTAAATAAGTTTTAATAACCTTATCTCAGAAAAAACTACAATATGCTAAATTTCACTGTAGGTCCGGTAATGTCTGATAATGAGGTATTGGCAATAGGAGGCGAGCAAGTTCCCTATTTCCGCACTCAAGAATTCTCAGACATTGTTTTAGAAAGTGAGGCTTTGATGAAAGAATTTGTCAATGCACCAGAAGGAAGTAAGACTCTATTCATCACCGGCTCAGGAACAGCCTCCATGGAGGCAGTAGTAATGAATGTCTTTTCGAGTTATGACAGACTTCTCGTTATAGACGGAGGTTCATTTGGACACAGATTCACGCAACTTTGCAACATTCATCATATTCCCTATACTTCCATAAAACCGGAAAGAGGCAAATCTGTCACAGCCGAAATGTTGGCTCCATACGAAGGGAAAGGCTACACAGGGTTATTGGTCAACCTTCACGAGACTTCGACAGGGGTGTTGTATGATGCAGAACTATTGGGCAAGTTTTGCAAACGGAATAATCTCATTTTTGTGGTTGACGCAATCAGTGCTTTTCTTGCCGATGAAGTCAATATGACAAAGGATCATATAGACGTGGTCATAACAGGCTCCCAGAAAGTACTTGCCTGTGCACCCGGTATTTCAATTATTGTCCTTGATCCCAAAGCCTTGGAGAGGATCAGAGAATCTGAGACCAAGACAATGTACTTTGACCTGAAGGACGCTCTAAAAAATGCTGAAAGAGGACAGACACCATTCACACCAGCTGTCGGTGTCATCCGCCAAATCCATCACCGCCTTAAGAAAATCAAGGAAGCCGGTGGTGTTGAATCAGAAATCAGGAATATAAAGGCTCAGGCAGAAGACTTTAGAACAAAGATAAAGGGACTTCCTTTCGAAATTGTTTCCGAAAAAATGTCTAATGCTCTTACTCCTCTTCATCCGCTGACTGCTTCAGCTTACGATATTTTCCTTGAACTTAAAGATAATTACGGAATCTGGGTATGTCCTAATGGAGGTGATATGAAAGACACAATTTTCCGTGTAGGTCATTTCGGAGCACAAACAACAAAAGACAACGATACCCTAATCAAGGCATTTCTCTCCCTACAAATTAAAAGAATAATCTAATGACAAAAGTCATAACATACGGCACCTATGATCTCCTTCATGAAGGACACATACGTCTCCTGAAGCGTGCCAAGGCTTTGGGGGATTACTTGATAGTAGGTATTACAGCTGACGGATTCGACTTAGCACGAGGCAAGATTAATGTAAGTCAGTCTCTGATGGAAAGAATTGATGCGGTAAAATCCACAGGACTCGCAGACCAGATTATCGTAGAGGAGTATGAAGGTCAGAAAATAGATGATGTGCAGAAATATGGAATCGATGTCTTTACCGTAGGATCAGACTGGGTTGGAAAATTTGATTACTTGGAAGATTATTGCAAGGTAATCTATCTTGATAGAACCGAGGGAATTTCCAGCTCCATGATTCGATCAGACTATAGAAAGATGCGTATTGGCATCATTGGAGAAGGAACTCTTGCTAATAAATTCTTTCATGAATGCCAGTTTGTAAACGGAGTGATACCCTCAGGAATATTCACAGAAAATAGCGAGAGTTTGGATAAGGAACTCCGAGAAATAAGTGTTAATTCCATCATTGACTTATTGAAACATTCTGACGCAGTATATGTAGTTTCGATGCCCCGAAAGCATTTTTATCATTGCTGGTTAGCGTTGACTAATAATAAACATGTTTTATGCGAGTCTCCCATCTGTTTGAGAGTAAAGGATTATGATCTTTTACAACACATAGCAAATGAGAAGGGACTTGTTCTAATGGATGGTATAAAGACAGCCTATTCATTGGCTTTTTCACGTATGATGCTGCTGATTAAAGGAGGGATAATAGGTAACATTGTGGCAATTGATACTACCTGTACCAGCCTCCTTGATAAAATTACCCCTTTCACATGGGACAGCTTAAGTTGGTGGGGACCTACTGCAATATTACCCTTTTCCTTAATTATGGGAACTGACTATAAAGACGTACAGATGGTCAAAGGTATGTCTGATGATAATCCAATCTTTGCATTATTTACCTATGGATCCTTTATTTATAACTCTGGAGTAGCGACTTTCAAGGTTGGACAAGGTGTAAAATCAGAAGGAGAAATGATTATATCTGGAACTAAAGGATATGTCTATGTCCCCGCTCCTTGGTGGAAAACAGATTATTTTGAGATACGTTACGAAAATCCAGCTAATAATAGACGATATTTTTACCAACTCGATGGAGAAGGCATTAGGCATGAAATTCGATGTTTTTCTGATTTGATAGAGGGCAAACTTATATCCATAACTGTTTCTCCTGCGCAATCAAGGATGATTATCTCAATATTTGAAAAATCTAATTACGCCTATAGGTTAGATAATAATACTTAAATCAAATTCATCTTTCTGTTACTTATTTAATTAAAATGTTGCATAAAATAAAATATTGTATTGGTAAAGTTCTTAGTAAATTAATCTTACTTACCACTCATAAAGAACAAAATCTGATAACTTTTATTCCTCATGGAGGTTGCGAAACAGATGGATATAATTTTATTAATTATAAATCAGACAGTGCATTGACAATGTTCAGATATATTGCTGATAAATATGGTGATCAATATTCATATCAAATTTCTGCTGGAGATAACGAAATTGTTACTTTACAGGAAAAAGCAAAAGAAAAATTTCCTCATTTAAACATAAAAATTATTCCTCATCCCCTTATAACTAAAAGAATATCAACAGTAATTAAATCTATTGCACAGTCGGGACACATATTCTCATCCCAGGCGCTACCTTTAGATTATGCTGTCAAAGGCCAAAATATATATTATCTTGGTTATTACGCGGGAAATTTTAAAAATGATTTTGTTGAGAAGTATAAAACTAATAGTAACCTTTATAATCTGACTCAAAAGATTTTTTTTTCACCTTCTCTCCTCTTCTCTCAACTCAATTCCATAGTCTACAACTCTCCGTTATCTAAGTTTGTCATAACTGGTTTGGTGAGGAATGACAATCTTCTAAAAAAATATGATTGTCCTTCTCTTGACAAATGGTTAGATTCAGCGGTTGATTATAATGTGAAAAAAATTTTTCTTTATACTCCTACGCATAGGGATTATGAACAACATGTATCCTCGGAAAGGAATATTTTAGGTTTCCCAATAGATAAACATAACTTAGAATCTTTCTTAGAAAAAAACCAATGTGTTATTATTGTAAAACTACATTCCATTCAGAATAGAAAAGTAATATCATCAGACTTACCTAAAGGTATAATATTATATCAATCCAGTAAAGAATTTGGATTGACAGAGTTGTTACAAAAAGCCGATTTCCTCATATCAGATTATACCTCAACTTATTATGACTTCTTATTACTTGATAGACCAGTGCTTTTTAATTTCTATGACTTTGATAGATATAAAGCAACAAGAGGTTTTTCTTTTGATCCTATAGAGCCAATATTAGCTGGTGAGATTTTCACAGATCAGAAATCTATGATTGAAATGATGGGAAAAGTACTCAAAGAAGATAGGTTCAAAGAAAAAAGACATTTCGTCAGAGATTTGATCTTTAAATATAAAGACGATAAAGCTGCGGAAAGAGTATATAACTATATATTCAATGATTAGGAAACTCCTATCAAATAGTCTTATATATGGACTCGCACCTAACATACCAAAGGTCGCAGCTCTTTTTATCCTCCCTTTACTCACGGCTCATCTTACTGAAGAAGATTACGGCATAGCTGGTACAATCGTTGCATATACCTTAGCACTATCAGCCTTCTCAACTTTAGGTTTTAGCGTTATCCTCCAAAACGCATTCTTTAAACAACATAATAGTTTTAAAGAACTTTGGAGCCACATCTATGGATTTTTACAATTATGGATGATTGTATTTTCTATAATACAAAGTGTAATCCTATACTTCATAATTCCAGAACAAGCTATTATAAACAGATGGTGGATTATCCTTCTGACAAATTTCAATGGTGTCATATTGGGTCCTGCTGGCTTTATTGGGCCACTTTACTATCAGCTTGAACAGCACCCTATCCCAATTGCAGTAAGAAGTGTAATCGGAGGATTACTTTCGTTAGCAATAAATTATATAACTATTGTAACACTGGAAATGGGATACATGGGATGGTATATTAGCTCATTTCTTGGAACCTTCATTGTAAATATTTCCTACTGGTGGACCTTAAAATACAAGATAAACATTCGACCAAATTATCATTTCAATAAAGAACTGGTAAAGAATAGGCTAAAAATCGCGCTACCAACAATTCCTCACTACTACAGTGTTTTCCTAATTCAAACATCTTCACGTCTCGTGATGGACTGGTTTAAGATTGGTTTAGCTACTATTGGAACCTATAACATAGCTCAACAGATAACAAGTTATGTCGAAACTGGTATAAATGCAGTAGAACGAGCTGCGGGTCCTCCAAGCATGCAAGGAATTCAAGATAACAAGGAACATGAAAGTAAAAGATTTGTCTTCCTTTTTATCTACATCACTTTTTCAATTTGCTTCCTTATAGCCTTATGGTCAAAAGAAATCTTTAATATCCTTATTAAGAATCCTCAACTTGCTTCAGCCTATCCTTACGCTGCTATTTTAATTATGGCCTTGTGTTATAGGCCAATGTATTTTGCAGCATCCAATATATATTTTTTCTATGAAGAGACAAAGAAAATATTAAAGATAACTTTTTTTGCTGGCATTATTGCTTTTCTATTAAATTTAATCTTCATCCCTCTATATGGTTTATGGGCAGCAGTGATTATCAATTATATAACCTTCATCTATCAAGGTTATAGTGCTTTCTTTATTTTCAATACTTTTAAAAAATATTCTAAGATCACTTATCCATGGCTGTCTGTTCTAATACTTCAAATGGGATTAACATTCCTAGCTTTCTCTCTTTTAGAATCACCTATTATCTATAAGATAGTTTCATCAAGTATATTTTTAATTAGTATCATTTGTATTGGATTCTTTTTCTTTAAAATAAGAAAGAATGAAAATTATCAGAGGCTTAGTAAATAATTTAATCGTTCATATTCATTCACTAAAAAGAAGAATATGGACAAGCCGACTAAAACGCAAAGCAATGGAATATACTGAACCAGTTTATGTCGGAGGTCCAAGTATTTTTTCTGGTGAAATATACTTAGGTAAAAATTGTAACTTTAATGGCATGATTATTGCCGGAGAAGGGATTGTTAGAATAGGTAACAATTTTCACTCAGGCGTTGAATGCATGATGATTACTCAGAATCACGACTATAATGATGGGAATGCAATCCCTTATGGAGATAAGTATCACTTAAAACAAATAGAAATTGGAGATAATGTTTGGATAGGCAATCGTGTTACACTAATAGGAGATTTAAAAATTGGTGAAGGTGCAATAGTGGCTGCTGGATCAGTTGTAGTTAAAGATGTTCCTCCTTTAGCAATTGTAGGTGGCAATCCTGCAAAAGTAATCAAATACCGGAATAAAGATCATTATTATAAATTGAAAGAGCAAAAAATGTTTCATTAGTATTCATTCTAAAAAATTCCTCAACAATGAAAAGTGGAGTTCTGCTAACATTAAGAGTTATCATCAAATCCTTCTTCTTTAATTTGAAATTGTTCTCATTAAGGACAGCTTTTCATTTTCCAATTCTTCTGTATCCCAATTTCAAGATAAAGGGTATAAAGAGTAAAAGTAACAAAATAATTATAAAAGATAATACTAAAAGAATTGTTTTCGGAGGTGCGCCTTCTTTAGGATTGCCGAGCGTGTCAAGTGGAGGGATAATTTTGGGAGAAAATGCTAAACTAATTCTGAATGGAGGCATTTATATATCTCAAGGAACATCCTTAAGGATAGAAGAAGGCGCTTCCATTGAGATAGGAAAAAATACTTATATCAATGGGAATTGTTATTTACGAAGCAATAATAAGATAACAATAGGTAACGACTGTCTGATTGGTTGGAATGTATTGATTAACACTACAGATGGTCATCATCTATTTATAGACGGAAAAGAAAGTTTATGTTCAAGATCCATTGTTATAGGTAATCATTGTTGGATTGGGAATAATTCCTGCATTTCCAAAGGAACAACTATGGCTGATAATTGTATATTAGCTCAGTACAGCTTATTAAATAAAGATTTTGACCCAAATCATCTTCTTGGTGGTATTCCGGCCAAAATAATTAAAAATAATGTAACTTGGAAAAAATAATATGAAATTTCTATCTCTCACTACAGATCCAACAGGAGGAGGTTCCTCAAAGTCTCTCCTTTACCTTTTACAAGGGTTAAAAGATAAAGGGTGGGAGATAAGGATGGTTTTACCTAAAAAAGATTGGCTATCTGATCAACTTGAAAAGATTAATATAAAATATGATATTAATCCTTATTTATATCTAAGTATTTGGCCACCAACTCAATCTCTATTTGATTATATTCTGTATCTCCCCCGTTTGATAAAGTATAGATGGTTCTCGTTTAAAGCAAAACGTAATTTAACTCTTTCAGTACATCGTTTCTCTCCTGACTTAATACATTCCAATGTTTCAGTTGTTGACACTGGATACAAAGTAGCCAAAAAATTGAATATCCCCCACATTTTCCACATTCGAGAATACGGTATAGAGGATTTCAATTTCCATTTCTATCCTTCTGAAAATAGGAAAAGAGAATTTCTAAAAGATAGTTATTCCATTTGTATCACTGAGGATTTAAAAAGACATTTTGATTTAGATTCTAGAAATAAAGTTATTTATAATGGAATTCGCATAAAAAGACAAACATTCCCTACCCACAAAGAACATCAGGATTATTTCCTATTCGTTGGCATGTTAACAAAGAAAAAAGGAATTTTTGACTTATTATACTCATATAAAAAATATATTGACAATGGTGGTAAATATAAATTAATTATAGCGGGTCCGTACCTTCCTAAGGATTATCTTGAATTATCATCAATGATCAAAGAATTCCATTTAACTAACAAAATTGATATTTTAGGTTCGCGGACAGATATTGATTCATTGATGCAAAATGCAGCTGCTATTATCGTTCCATCTTATAAGGAAGCATTTGGTAGAGTATTGGCCGAAGGAATGTTTAATCAATGTGTCATAATCGGCAGGAATACTGGAGGATTAAAGGAACAATTCGATATCGGTCTAAGAAGTGAACAAAAGGAAATTGGTTTTAGATTCAATAATACAAGGGAATTGACCGAAATAATGTTGACTACTGAGAATTTGACTGAAGAAGAAAGATTCCAATTAACCGAGGCTGCCCTTCAAGTAGCAAATAAGTTTTTTTCAATCGAGAGTAATATCGAATTAACCGACGAGTTTTTTAAAAACATAACAAATGATCGCTAACTCAATAGATGTTTCTGTTATTATTGTTAATTATAATACCTGCGACCTCACTCGTAAATGTATTGAGAGTATTTTTAAATATACTAATGGTCTATCTTATGAAATAATTCTAGTTGATAATGCTTCAACAGACCAAAGTAAAAGCATATTTGAAAAAGATAATAAAATTAGATATTTCTATTCAAATATAAATTTAGGATTTGGCAAAGCAAATAATATTGGGGTTGAATATTCTTCTGGTAAATATTTATTCTTTCTGAATAGCGATGCCTTTCTTACATCAAATGCCATTCTACAATTTTTTAATGATTGTGAAAGAAACCCCCAAATAGGAGCTTTAGGAGGTCAATTAATTTGGCCGGACGGTTCTAATCAAACATCATATTTTGATTTTCCTTCTCTTAAAAATATATTCTTGGAATGTTTAGGACTGTATCGACCTAAACAGTCGGAAAGTCAAAATAACTCCAATATTATTTTACTTTCAAATCAATTCGTTTCTGGGGCTGATTTATTTATGCCTAAGAAAATATTTTTGAAACTTGGTGGCTTTTACCCCGGATTCTTTTTATATTATGAAGAAACTGATCTCCAATATCATGTTTTTAATTCCAATAGTCAAATAGCTTTTGATTCTCGAATAAAAATCGTCCATTACAACGGAGGATCACAAAACACTACTAAAAAGTTTCCTTTAGCAAAACGTAGAGAAATCTTTGCTAAAAAATTGAGAATATTTAATGATAGTAGAATTATCTATTTTAGAAGGAATGTTTCCGGCAGCTTATTCATTTTACGTTGCATACTCTCTTTTGGAGTATTAATTAGGATTAATAGGGTATTAGGATATTTCAAGGAGTTAGTAAAAAACGTTTGGAAACATTAAGACCTATATGAAGGATTTTTATAAGCCTGGAAAAACAGATTCCATTCTTTGGCTCTGCTTTACACTATGGCTAATAATTGATACTATAACCGGCTACTTCTTAAATTCCGGTATATCCTTCCCTCTTTCACAAGGATTCAAGATCCTCATCCTTTTATTATTAATTATCCGGATTATTAAGAAAGGCATTTATCTTAAACTAACTGTATTCTTACTTTTATATATCTCAATTTTTATAGTTGTCCTTTCTTTACATGAACGCGCTATCTTACCTACATTTTCACATCTTACCAAATTAATATCTACTTTATATCTTTACATTTACTTTTGTATTGGAATAGATATTTGGCACTCAGGTTATATTTATAAGTCGTATAAAATCCTTAAAATAGCATTCATTATTGTTGGACTTAATATCGCTCTTGGTATATTTGGAATAGGTTTCCACACATATCCAGATGAACAAGTAGGGTATAAAGGTTTCTTTTTTGCAGGTAACGAATTAGGAGGTGTTATTGTAGCAGTACTGCCCTTTATGCAATATGTTATCTTTAAAAATGCGTCTTTAAAGCATTATATTATAATATCCTCTATAATTCTTTTTTTATCTGTTATTCTAGGTACTAAATCAGTATTAATAATATGTTTCCTAACCTCTTTTATAGTACCTTGGTTATTGGGTAACAAAAAAATGAAACGTAGGATTCTGTTATTTGCCGTTATCATTGGCACACCAGTTCTCTCTTATCTTATTCTTAAAATGATTCAATCAGAGAGTGAATTATTTTTAAAACTTGCCTATTCTTATAATACCAATGGTATATTAGGATTGATTTTTTCTGGTAGAGATGAATTTTTATTGACCCGAGGAAGTGACTATTATAATGGTGATTTATTCACATTATTATTTGGATTAGGGGAAAATATTACCGTTGAAATGGATCCTTTTGACTCATTGCTAAATTATGGAATTATAGGATTCTTTACAAACATATTTATCTTTCTTTTCCTACTTAAGAGGGCATATAAGTGTAAGTATAACAATACTTTTGTTCGAATCCTAATTTTTCAAAATTGGCTAACTCTTTTCATGGCAATAATTGCAGGGCATATACTATATTCCAGTATGGCTGGATTATACATTGCTTTGACAAATTCTTTTGCCTTAATAAAATCAAAATCACCATGTCTAATCAATCTCAGAAAATATTAGTTATAAGCAATATGTTCCCCTCCTCTAAAGATCCATATTATGGAACATTTGTAAAAATGTTCTACGAGGATTTACGTAAGGTTAATCATATATCAGTGAAACTGATTGCTATAAAAGGTCGTAAATTCTCTTTAGTCGCAAAGATCATGGCTTATCTAAGCTTTTATTTCCAGATATTCTATTACGTAAGCTTTTATAATTATAAATTCATTTATGTTCATACCATATCTCATCCGACTCCCCCTCTAAGAATAATATCTTTTTTTAAAAAATTACCTATTATTTACAACATACATGGAGATGATCTACTTACGACTACTTCCTTAGCTGAAAAACTGTTAGAATTTGCAAAACCCCTACTTAAAACAGCTAAAGCGATTGTAGTACCTTCTGAATATTTTAAGGAAGTATTATTTTCTAAAATTCCATTTACAAAAACAAGAAAAGTTATTATTTCTCCTTCTGGAGGAGTTGCCAAAGAATTTTATTGTAAAAAACATCCTGTGAATTCTGTGCCTTTGCTGGGCTACGTATCTCGAATTGACGAAGGTAAAGGATGGTCAACAATGATAGAAGCTTTAAAAATACTAAAAAATGATAATGTCATCTTTAAAGCGCAATTCTTTGGAAGAGGAGACCAAGCTTCATTATTAGAAAAAGAGATTTTTAATTCCGGCTTGAATGATTATGTAAGTTTTGAAGGGCCAAAAAGCCATTCTGAATTACCTTATATATACTCTCAGTTTGATCTATTTATTTTTCCTACTCAACGAGCAGGAGAAAGTTTGGGATTAGTTGGATTAGAAGCAATGGCAGCGAGCACCCCTGTTATTGGAAGTGATATTGCCGGTTTAAGGACTTACATAATAAATGGGGAAAATGGATTCCTATTCCCCCCTGGCGATGCAAAAAAATTAGCGGAAAAGATCAAAGAATATCTATTGTTGTCTAAAGATAAAAAAGAATTAATGAGGTCGAACGCATATAAGACTGCTTTGGATTATGAATCATCATTAGTGAATAATCTCCTTTTCAAAAAAATATTAGGGTGAAATGAATTATAGATTATACTTTGGACTTCCTTTTTATTTTCTGTCCTACTACCTTCCCTCGCCTTACCTTCCAATTATTGGTAAATTTTGTTCAAGAATCCGTTCTACAATCCTTCATTTCATAAATCCCCATATATCCCAAAAATCCACAATCGGAAAAAGGTGTTACTTTGGAAACCCTCAGAATTTACATATTGTTTCGGGATCAAGTATAGGAAATGATTTTAAAATGCATAATAGCTTTGTAATAATCGATAAGAATGTAATGATTGCCTCTGATGTCAATATTTGGGGAGGAGGTCATTATACTTCTGATACTTCCTTACCTATGATTTCTCAAGGCGATATTGGTAAAACCTCGCTAATTATTGAAGAAGATGTTTGGATTGGAGCAAGGACCACAATTTTAGCTAAAGGCCAAATAATTGGAAAAGGCTCTGTAATTGGGGCAGGGAGCGTGATAACAAAGGAGGTTCCTCCGTATTCTATTTTAGCAGGAAACCCTGCTAAAATAATACGGAAAAGAAAATAAAAAATTAATAATTTTTGAGTAATGGAAAGTATCAATTTCTGTGGATTGACCTTTTCTGGTTTAGACCGTAAAAAAATATTGAGTAACGACTCATATTTTCAACAAATCGTAACAGTAGGAGCTGAATTTATTATTGAAGCACAAAAGAATCCTCGACTAAAAGAGATAATTAATAAGAACACCTCAACTTTTGACGGCCAAGTTCCATATTTATTGGCAAATCTAAAAAATAATGGAACTTCCTTTGAAAAAATTTCAGGGGCTGACTTCATTTATGACATTTGCGAAAAAGCGCTACATCAAAAAGAAAGAATATTTCTATTAGGAGGAAATGAAATCAGTAATCCAGCCTCAGTAAAAAGAATGAAGGAAATGGGGATAGAAGCTGAAGGCTTAGTCACGGGGTTTATTCCATATCCTTTTCCTGAAGACCGTCTAAAAGCAATTCTTGAAAAAATAAAGGAGTTCCAGCCTACTTATCTTTTTGTTGGATTAGGTATGTGTAAACAAGAATATTTCATTGATGAAAATCGCCGGTTTCTTGAGCAAAATGGTGTAAAAATTGCCGTTGGTAGCGGAGGAACTTTTGAAGTATTTTCTGGAACAATAAAGAGAGCCCCTAAGTGGATGCAAAAAATGGGTTTAGAAGGAGTATTCAGGGTCTTTACAGATCCCTCTCTAAAAAGATTAAGAAGATTATTATCAACTATTAAGTTCATTAAATATATATAATGAAAAAAATTATGCTCGTTTTTGGAACTCGGCCAGAAGCCATCAAAATGGCTCCTTTAGTAAAAGAGTTTCAAAATGAAAAAGAGGAATTCGAGACTTATGTTTGTGTTAGTGGTCAACATCGCCAAATGCTTGACCAAGTACTTGAGATTTTTGAAATCACTCCTGATTATGATTTAAATATCATGAAACCCGGACAAGATCTATATGATGTTACAACTAATGTAATGTTAGGGCTTAGAGAGGTTTTGAAAAAAATCAAACCCAATATTGTTTTAGTCCATGGAGACACAACAACTTCCACAGCAGCTGCATTAGCGGCTTTTTATCAACAGATTCCTGTCGGACATGTGGAAGCCGGTCTTCGTACTTACAATATCTATTCTCCTTGGCCTGAAGAAATGAATCGTCAACTAACAGGACGTCTTTCTTATATAAATTTTGCACCGACCCCATTGAGTAAAGAAAATCTTATCAAAGAAAATATCAGAAATGAGAAAATAATTGTCACTGGCAATACAGTTATTGATGCCTTGTATTGGGTGGTAGATAAGATTAACAATAATAAACAGCTTAGGGATCATCTTAAAATTCTTCTTAAGGTGGCAGGGTATGATATTTCCAGATTATCAAATGGGAGACGATTAGTTTTAATTACCGGTCACAGACGAGAAAATTTCGGGGATGGCTTCCTTTCAATTTGTAAGGCTGTCAAAACTTTATCAGAAAAATATTCTGATGTGGATTTTGTTTATCCAATGCATCTGAATCCTAATGTAAGGAAACCTATTCATGAAATTTTTGGAGAAAATTTAAAAGGATTGGGGAATATGTTCTTTATTGAGCCTCTGGAATATCTTTCTTTTGTTTATCTAATGGAAAAATCATCCATAGTATTGACTGACAGTGGTGGAATTCAAGAAGAAGCTCCTAGTTTGGGTAAACCTGTATTAGTAATGAGAGATACTACTGAACGTCCTGAAGCGTTAAAGGCAGGCACTGTAAAACTGGTTGGAACCAATTACAATAAGATTGTTTCTACAGTTTCATCGTTACTGGATAACCAGCAAAAATACGAAGAGATGGCAAAAGCAACTAATCCCTACGGGGACGGAAAAGCTTGCAAACGAATTGTAGAGTATTTGAAGGAAAAGATATAAAACTCAATTTAATGCACTTATATTTCTATGTTTGGTTAACATATTTTTTCAGATCTAGTTAACATTTTAAATAACTGCTCCCTCTATGTTCTTCCTCTCCAACCATCTCAGTATCGAACTCAAGTGCAGCCTACAGAAACTCTAAACCTAATGACTATATCAGACTCAACCGCAAAATATCCTTCAAGGGAGCAGCAGATCTCAGCTCCATTGATAGGTTTGGTGCCAATCCCATCATTATTGGTGGAGCGTATCGATGTCAATTTCTATATGGAGGTGAAAGACACCAAGGTTGAAAATAACACCTTTTCAGCCTCCTGCCTCCAGCCCGTACCGAATACTTCCAAAGGTAGAGGCGATGGTCAGTAATATTACTATCCTACATAGCTTGATTACGTTGTAATTTGACAAATTAACTCAGAAGCGCTAATTCTTCCTCAAAGCCTTTTATCTGATTTATCACGAGCGGGTCGCAATTTTTGCACCCGCTTCGCGTTTTAAATACGTATTTTTTATTCTGTTACAACAATGAATGATGAAAGCCTAATGCTCCTTGGATTAACAGTCGATGAGGGTTGCCGTAACTATATCAAAAAAAATCTTGTGGTCGGGAAAATATATCCCTTTATTCGCTCTTTTAAAGATTTCAACCCTGATAAACCTGTCTTTCCTTTACCATCAGATGCCAATCTTTTACCTCCAAATTTCTTTACAGACGGTCAAACTAATTTCAATGTCCAGTTCTCAGCTATTGTCGGTCCGAACGGTTCCGGCAAAAGTTCATTGATCGACATTATTATACGCCTCCTCAACAACCTCTCTTTTGCTATTGGAGAGGAGTATGACCAAACCCATCACTTTACACCAATTTTGACCTTAAGAGCTACTCTTTATTATTCAATCGGCAGCACGCTTTATCGGTTAACACAAAAGGGTCTGAATGAAAAACAACCGCTAAAATTAATTGACTTAAGACTGGAAAAGCTATCTAATGGTCGTTGGTCAAACCTCAAGCTGAATAAAAAGAATCTTGGAAATCTGTTTTTCTATGCAGTTTTCCTAAATTACTCTGTACATGCATTCAACACTTCTGACTATAAGGAGGAAATGGATACGAATCTGGATTATTTCCTTAATCATGGTCATTGGCTGAATGCTTGTTTCCATAAAAATGACGGCTATCAGGCTCCTATCGTTTTAAATCCCAAGAGAACCAATGGAAACATCGACATCAACAATGAAAATCATTTGGCAAAAAGCCGTTTGGTTTCTCTGATTTTTAAAAGCGGCGCCAAGAATGATTCATCTTTCACATTCATCAACAATCATTTACGAATCTCCGCTATACGTCTATCTGTTGACAACCAGTCCGTAAAGATGAAACTGGAAAAAATGTGGAAGATATGGGGAAAAAATAAGGTAAATTTCAGTAATGGACAAAAGGCTTTCATTTATAATGCCATACTCAATTTCTGGAAAAGAAAATATAAATTTAAGAAACAAGGTACGCAAGATCCTCTTTATGATATTGCCGTCGATTATCTTGTCTATAAAACCTTGTCAATTGTTATCACTTATAACGCTTTTGATAAGTTTTCAGCTCTAACACCTGAACATAACCAAACGGACCGTATCCTTTGGGAACAGGAAATAGAGGAGCTGCTTGCTGAGGTGGACGATGAACCAAGCCACATCACTTTCCGTCTGCGACAGACGCTTGCCTTTCTCGTCTTTCGCCAGTATCATGTGGAGGAGGGAGAAGAAAAAGAATATCAACTTGCAGATTTCGCTGATTCGTTCATTAATCAACTTTTCTATAAAGAATGGGAAATGGCAGAACTGGCTCCACCTCCTATATTCAATACTGAAATCATTATTAAAAATGATAGCTCTGATGAAATGTACTCTCTGTCAAAAGTCAGCTCCGGTGAGAGACAATTAGCCTATGTGACTTCTACAATCCTTTACCATCTGCGCAATATAGACTCGGTTCGCCAATCAATCCGCAGAATCAAATATCGGCATCTTTGCATTTTTCTGGATGAGATTGAACTCTATTTCCACCCGGGTTATCAGAGACTCCTGATCCAACAGATTTTAGGGGCCTTGAAATCAATTAAGCTTCCTGATATAAAATCGCTTCATTTCATAGTGATAACGCATTCTCCTTTTATTCTTTCGGATATACCCAAGTCAAATGTTCTTTTCCTCAGGGATGCAATTCCGGATTTTAATATGCAGGAAAACACTTTCGCCTCAAACATTCATTCGATCCTTCGCAACGGTTTCTTTATGGAAGATGGCACTATGGGTGCTTTCGCAAATAATAAGGTGAATAAACTTTTCAGACAAATATACGATCACGAGCTTTCTCCCCATCTCAAGGAAGAAATTCTCCTGGTTAGTGAACCCGTTATCCGATCTCAGCTTCTAAAGCTATATAAAGAATTGATTCCTTCTTATGATAACTCAGTATTGCAAAGTCTTATGAAGGAGATTGGTGCGCTTAAAACTGAAATTGAAAACCTAAAGAAAAGAAATGATAAGAATTACAAGGGATGATATCCCCCAGATTTCGCAGGAATTTGATGCATTCCTTTCAGAATATCTTACGGATGGACGCTCAAAGAAGAAAAAAAAGACTTTATTGGATAAATGGATAAAAACCGCCTCAAAGAAAAGTGATGCGGAAAACCGGCACTATGCCCTAATGCTGACGTTCTATAAGAATGAACGTAAGAATATAGCTGCAATAAATTCACTGAATGACCTGAGGCATATCAATGCGCGATTTTATAAACATTTCCGCAATGATATTTCTGATTGGAAGAAGGCATCTAAGGATGAGAAACCAAATAAAGCCTTTGGTCTGTTTTCTAAAAAAATGTCTGATATATATTCTGACTTTATATCCTATTCCGGAGATAAGGTAAATTTAAAAAATAAAGCTATTCACAATCCGGGTGAATGGCTTGCAAAAAGATTAACTATCAGAACGTGTCCTTATTGCAACCGTCATTATACCTTTACGGTGGAAAAGAACGATAAGCGAAATTCCATCAGACCTCAATTTGATCATTTTTTGCCAAAGTCAAGATATCCTTTGACTGCCCTCTGTCTTTATAATTTAATTCCCAGTTGCCCTGATTGCAATAAGGTGAAACTTGAAAGAACACTGACTATACATCCATACGAAGATTCTTTCGATGATAAGGGATTGGAATTTGAAGCTAACTTTCTTGATTTCAGTGTTAGAATAAAAAATGGCGATACACATCCTAATGTGCAACAGCTTGCCCTAAACGAGCTCTATAGCCAGCATTATGATCTTGTGGAGGATATTTACAAGAAAGCAATTGGTTATACGAGCGATTATTACAAATCTCTGATAGATAATTTTTCCGGCTTAGGGATGACGGAAGCCGACTTGGAAAAATTAATTTGGGGAAATTATATTTCAATTACAGATGATCTATCCCGTCCGTTTTCAAAATTCACACGTGATCTATGCCGACAATTAGGTATAATACTGTAGTTAAATCTTGTGGTCCCGATAATATGTTTATTTGCTTACGAGAATTCGGATATTGGAGGGATGGGAACCTTCCAAATTGACTTTATGAATTATGGAAAGAAGGATTAAGCATTTGAAGCGTGTGGGCATCCTTCAAGATTTAGGTTGCCCTTTCGTTAGCCTTTACGTTGATATGGCTAACCGCAAACTCTTTGTTTTCTCCTTATTTTCATCTCCTGCTTCTAAAGAAAAATTGTGGGCTGCAGTTGAAGTCTCCCCCCAAGAGATAGAAGACTATTTCAATGAAAGTGTTGGATTGCTTGACTTATATTCTGAGAAAAAAGCGATCTGGTACTTTACAAAAGTAAATGGAGAATATGTTTTCTCTGAAGCTATCCAATTTATTCCATCTCATAATATGCAATGTCTGGACAAATACGATCCTGAATTATGTGTGGATGATATTTGGATTGAAACTTTTTTGGACAGAGTGGAACATAATCGTCCCTTGGAAATATATTAGGTTATTTAACAAATTTTTCCGATTATGAATGATGAAAGATTCAAGGTCATGGTTGTAAGTTATAGTCCCGGGCCTTAATAGTAAGAAATAATATAATTCTTATTGGGCCTCTCTCTGCCATTTAAATAATATTTACTGCAAAATTAAGGATAAGAGCATAGTTGATAAACATACCGGCTATGCTCTTTTTCTTGATGCCATGATTCTTTATCTTAAAAGGATATACAAATATCCTTTTGTTTCCACCAATCGTCCTGTGGTTCGCGCGAAGCGCGAATACCCCCGCACTCCTATTCTAAAATATAAAATGGCAACTTATCATTACCTCTCCCCCGCCTTATCCTACTTTTGCATAAAAACTAATTATGCAAACTTTAAAAATACCGCTCCACAATCGATTCCGTTTTAGCCATTCATATCTTTCTCTCCGCAAAGGCGATTGCATTGCCCTGTTCGGTCATCCCGTTATCAATAAGTTCAACTGGGCCATATCTATCGCTTCCATTGCCGCTCATTTTGAGGTCAAAATCAAAACCGTATGTCTTGACTGTGACCCCGATACAATGGACGATTACTTCAAACGTCTTTACAGATACCGTCAGGACAACGCTAAATATCTCTCCTTTTTTCTCCTAAATCCATCCATCAAATCAAATCCTCAACACCTTTTCAACTATCTTAACGATTATATAGAGGAAATCATAAAGAAAACTGAATGTGAAATCCTTTTCTTCAACCATATCCATATCTTCGAAGGAAGGTATCTTACCCTTTTCTCAAAAAGACTCCAGGCGATAGCAAGACAAACAAACACATGCATAGTCTTTATCTGCAATTCTTTTCCACTTCAAATAAATTCGTTCCTCAATCCTAAGGATATAAAAATCTTCAAAAAAATTTTTTTATCCACAGATTCATTCATAGGCCTCGGAAGATACAACTTTTCTCCTGTAGACATTTACTCTCTACAATTCCCGAAATCTCCTGATTATAACAACATCTTTCCTCCCCATCCATCCCTCTTTACAAATGATTACGTTTTCTTTGACCGCTCCCGTTACGAGTATGACACCCCTGAACACATCCTTCTTAAAGTGGCAAGATAACAATCCTCATCGAAAATCCTGTCGTAACTTTGCATCGTCAAAAGGAACTCCAGACTCCTCTGACTATGCGTCCCGTGCGTGAATGCACATTGAAATTCTGCCAACCATTCGGCGCGACCGAAACGCGCGAATCCCGGACGGCTTTCTCCCGGATTTAAAAATCCGTATGGGCTGTGCGTAGCCAAACCTTTCCATAATTCACTTCTCATAGGGGAAGCAGTGGCATTACGTGAGTTGGCTGCCGTTCGAAACGCGTGAAACAAGATAGGGTGATGGTACGTAACCAAATACGTAGTCCGTCAATATCCCAGCCATCCGGCGCCGGGACGAAAAAAGATTATATCTCCCGGCTTCTGCCCCTGCCTCACTGATAAAAGCCCGTACAGCTTGAATTCACAGTCAACGGCACAGCCCTTTTGAAGGTGTCAACCTATGTGCGCGGAAGCACGACACCCCCTAAGCGGACCCGGCTCCGGCAGTGTATGGCTGTTTCTAAAAGTCGCTGCAACAGCTGGTCATAAAACCTCAGGCCCCCGATTCCGAATGGCATGTCCCGGCTCTAAGCAAACCCGCTCCCTCTTGGACCCATGGCTGCTGAGGAGCCGGCATGTAACACCAGGAAGTCCCTTCCCCAAAATGCTCAGCATTACCCCGGGCAAGCCACGCTTCCACAATCGTCCCGTGGTTCGCGCGAAGCGCGAATACCCCGACATTCCCAAGCCCGCCCTGCGGGCTTTTTTATTGCTCCAAATCCCACCCACGGGCAAACCCCGCTTTCCCGTCATCGTCCCGTGGTTTGCGTGAAGCGCGAATATCCCCGTCAGTCTTTTTCCCTTCAAAAAACTAACTTTTTAAATCTTTTTTACTAACTTTGCATTATTCAGAAAATTTCTGACCGCTTAACATCAATATTTACATAATGAACAGCTACCTAATACCAATCATTCTCGCGGCTGCCGCTCTTCCCTCTGCTGCCCAAGATCTCCCCGAAGTATATATTCGGGGTGGCCTCAACGGATGGAGCGCGGAGGAGAATTACAAAATGAATCGCGATGGCAATCACTATTCCATCCATCTTGACGAACTGAACGGGGATTTCAAATTCGCTTCCTCCGACTGGCATACTGTCGACCTCGGGTCGTCTGCTATCATTGAGGGTCAGGGCGTGTATCCTCTGATATGGGGAGGGGATAATATTAAGGCAAATCATCTCTCCGACGTTACTCTCTCTTTCACACTGGAATCTTTAGATCATAGCTTCCAAAATCAGGTTACTAATCTCTATGTCCTTCTCGAAGAGGATCCCAGCCCTAACCCTTTCCCCGAACCGGGCCCTACGCCGGATCCAAATCCAACTCCCGATCCAACTCCCGAAGGTGTGTCGGGCACTCTCCCCATCCTATACATCAATGTATATACGGATTCTTCCAAAACTCAATTCAACAATGAGATAATCAGCAAAGACCTTGACCATAAAAACTATTTCACATACGCTGAATATCGCCTCGACGTCAACGGCTGCCAATGGCTGATCGACCTCGGAGCAGAAGATCTCGGCTCGGCTGACAACATGCTCCCTCTCCAGATCAAGGCGCGCGGAAACTGGACCCGCCGTGGATTCTCCAAGAAGCCTTTCAAACTCAAGCTCGATAAGAAAGCGTCAATGTTGGGAATGACCAAGAGCAAACATTACGCTATCCTCGCTCACGCTGACGATGACACCGGCTATCTCAAGAACTTCACCGGTTTCAACCTCGGAAAACGTATGGGTCTCCCCTGGACTCCCGGCATGCAGCCTATCGAGGTCGTTATAAACGGCGACTACCGCGGTCTCTACTTCCTCACAGAGTCTATCCGCGTCGGGGATGACCGAGTGATGATCACGGAACTCGCCGACAACGAAGAGGATGCTTCCCTCGCTTCCGGAGGTTACCTCGTGGAACTCGACAACTACGATGAAGACAACCAGATAAGAATGACGGAGAAAGGTTGCGTAAATACCTGGACACGCGATATGCTGCGTATAACTTTCGATACTCCCGAGGAGTATTCCGACGTGCAGAAGCGTTTCATCCGTGATCAATTCTCTACAATGAATGATGCCATCGGAAGTAATTCCGACGACCTCTGGAAACTCATGGACCTTGACGACGCAGCCCGCTATTATCTCGTAGAGGAGATCATCTCCCACTATGAGGCATATCACGGCTCAACATACCTCTTCCGTGACTTCGGCGAGGGTCAGAAATGGCATTTCTCCCCCCTCTGGGATTGTGGTAACGCTTTCCGCGCTCCTACGGACAACTATTTCTACAACGTCCCCGGACTCGGGTTCGGAAACACATGGATTCCTTCAATGCGTGCCAACGACACTTTCAACAATAAGGTTGAGGATTCCTGGAAATGGTTCATGAGCAACCGTTTCGACGGTATCTATGATGACATCGACCTCTTCGCCTCCCGTGTGCAAGCAGCTGCAGAGGCTGACTACAAACGCTGGCACAATGTCGCTCCTCCGGATGGTGGTCAGGGGGTAGCCGACAACCGCAATATGACTGAGAAAGCTGAGATTGTCAAGAATCATCTCAGACAGAAAATTGAATGGCTGAAAAACCGATTCGGCGATTTCACTGCTCAGACTTTCCCCGAACCTGAACGCGACAACACCGAGGCCATGCCTCTCCCCGATTACGTCAAACCCGCCGAGCCCCCAACTCCTATCGACCCGATTCCCGACGTAAGACCCGACATATACCTTCGTGCGGAATCAAACGGTTGGAATGTTGGCAATGAATATAAATTCTCTGTTGATGAGAACGACATCTACACTCTGCATCTCGACCGTCTTGATGGAAAATTCAAAATTGGCTCCGACGATTGGAAATCATTTGATTTCGGTGCTTCCGGTTTGTTCGAAGTGGTTCATTCCTCCTCTTTCCCGATGGTCAATGCAGGCTCTGAATTTTTTGCACGCAACCTCTACGACGTGACTCTCTCGTTTGCTTACACAGAGGGAATGACAGAGACCACTCTCAATGTTGTTTCAACAGACCCTGTCCCGACAGACAACGGAGTGTCCGGTTCTCTTCCGGTACTTTATATCAACGTTTACACCGATGATACCAAATCGCAATATGACAATGAGATAATAAACAAGGATCTTGACCACAAGAATTATTTCACCTTCGCTGAATATCGTCTTGACGTAAACGGTTGCGAATGGCTTATCGACCTTGGCGCGGAAAATCTCGGTACTGCGGATAAGATGCTTCCCCTCCAGATTAAGGCTCGCGGCAACTGGACCCGCCGTGGTTTCTCCAAGAAACCTTTCAAGCTGAAACTTGACAAGAAGGCTTCAATGCTCGGCATGACAAAAAGCAAGCATTACGCCCTCCTCGCTCACGCTGACGATGACACAGGATACCTCAAAAACTTCACCGGTTTCAACCTCGGAAAACGAATCGGTCTCCCCTGGACTCCCGGCATGCAGCCTATCGAGGTCGTTATAAACGGCGACTACCGCGGTCTCTATTTCCTCACAGAGTCTATCCGCGTGGAGGATGAGCGCGTAAACATCACTGAACTCGCCGACAACGAAACAGACGGCAAACTCGCTTCCGGCGGTTATCTCGTGGAGCTCGACAACTACGACGAGGATAATCAGATTCGTATGCAGGAGAAAGTCTGCACTTTTGTTCCTATCGTCGACTACCTGCGCGTAACATTCAACACCCCGGAGGAGTATTCAGACATCCAGAAACGTTTCATTGAGGAACAATTCTCCGCTATGAACGACGCTGTCGGAAATAATTCGGATGACCTCTGGAGCCTTATGGATCTTGATGATGCCGCCCGCTACTATCTTGTGGAGGAGATTATCTCACACTATGAAGCTTATCATGGCTCGACCTACCTCTTCCGCGACTTCGGCGAAGACCAGAAATGGCACTTCTCTCCCCTTTGGGATTGTGGCAACGCTTTCCGCGCTCCGACAAACTGCTTCTTCTATGAATATGGTGTTTACGGCAATACCTGGATTCCCTCAATGAGCTGCAACGATATGTTCAATAAGAAAGTTAAGGAGACTTGGCTTTGGTTCATGAGCAATAACTTCGAAGGATTGTTCGATGACATCGACACTTACGCCGAACGTCTCAAAGAGGCTGCCGCCGCCGACTATAACCGCTGGCACGATCAGCCTACTCCTAACGGGGGACAAGCTGTGGCCGACAACCGTAATATGTCGGAGAAAGCTGAGTTTGTGAAAAACAATCTTACTGACAAAATCAACTGGTTACGCAGAAAATTCGGCAACTATGCAACTGCAGTTTTCCCTGAACCCGAGCGCGACAATACTCCGGCTATGCCTCTCCCTGAATACGTATTGCCGGAAGATTCAAGAGTAAAACCCGAAATATCTGATGATGACTCATCTCCCGCCCGTTATTATAATCTTCAGGGCATTGAAGTGAAGAATCCTGACAAGGGTGTTTATATCAAAGTGAAAGGGACAAAAGCTTCAAAAGTGGCTAAATAATTCCCCTTTCTTACATAAAAAAGCGCGGACGTCGAAGTGATGTCCGCGTTTTTTTATTCCCTATCGTCCAAGCGCAAAAAGAAAAACGCCTCCTTCAAGCGTTATATTAAGTGAAAAATTCATTCCAAATATGAAAGTACTGATTCCAATCCTCATATTGCTCGGCTCTTTATCATCTTTCGCTCAGAAAAATGCTTCCGACACTCTTCGACTCGTTTTCAAACAGTCGAAAGCTAATATCGATGCAGATATTTTCGCAAACCGTGCGCAGCTTGACTCCATGGCTTCTGAACTGACAAACAATGCAGCCCACATCGAAAACGTGGGTATCGTTGGCGCGGCTTCCCCCGAAGGTCCGACTTACTTCAACGAGTCACTATCGGCCAAGCGTGCGGGGGTTCTCTTGAATTATCTTTCTTCCCAAAATCTCCTCCCCGGATCGGTTGTCAGTTCTTTCATAGGCAGAAATTGGAAAGGTCTTTTGAAAGAGGTGGAAGCTGATTCCAATGTGCCTTCACACTCTCAGGTGCTCGCGACTCTCCACACCATAATTGAATCTATTGAGAAGGGGGAACCCGATTCTGAAAAGAATCTTGATTTAATAAAGAATATTGACGGAGGAAAACCCTATCGATACATGTATGAAAGGATGTTCCCCTCTTTGCGCACCTCCACTCTCACCATCAATTATCTCCCCTACCGAATTTCAGTAGCCGACTCAATCATCCCTTCCATACCAATCGAGGCTCTGACCTACAACTACACCTCTCCTATTCCACTGTCCGAAAATACTATGAGCACATGCCGTCCATTTTATATGGATGTCAAAACCAATCTCCTCTACGATGCTCTTCTCCTCCCCAACATAGGAGTGGATTTCTATGTGGGAAAGAATCTCTCCATAGGGGCTGACTGGATGTACGGCTGGTGGAGCAAAAACGCCCGACATCGTTATTGGCGTGCATACGGCGGTGATATCAACCTACGTTGGTGGTTCGGGGAAAAGGCTCACGAGAAACCGCTCACCGGTCATCATCTCGGACTTTTCGCCGGAGCGGTTACCTACGACTTCGAGTTGGGAGGAAAAGGCTACATGGGTGGTCTGCCGGGAGAAAATCTCTGGCACAGATGCAACTTCATCTCAGGCATTGAATACGGCTATTCCCTCCCTGTCTCCCGTCGTCTGAATATCGATTTCTCTCTCGCCGTAGGCTACATGGGAGGAAGAGTCATTAAATATATCCCTAAAGGCAATGGTTATGAATGGCAGTCGACAAAACGTCTGAACTGGTTCGGACCTACCAAAGCTGAAATTTCTCTTGTCTGGCTTATCGGCTGCGACAACTACAACCGTAAGAAAGGAGGTGAACTATGAAAAGCATACTCAATAAATCTTATATCTTGATCTTCACCTCAGCATTGCTGACCCTATTCTCTGCTTGCGACCACAAGGAGCTTATATTCGATTCAGAACCGACCCCCGTAAAGCAACGCTCAAGAACAAGAGTGGTCTATGACTGGAGATATGCTCCCGAAGCTAATCCGGCTTCCATGGAGTTATGTCTATATCCTTCAAATTCATCAAAACACCTCTCTTTTAATTTGACCGGGAAAGACGGAGGCTACATATCTCTCGCCCCGGGCAAGTATGATGCCATATCAATGAACAATGATGATCTGGACTGGGCAAAATACCGTAATACTAATGATGAGGATGATTTCGAGGTCTATACACACGATGCTTCCGAGTTAGGCGCTTACAAGCTTCTGACCTCTTCAATCCCACGTGCGTCCGGCACAGAGGACGAGCGAATGGCTGCCACGCCGGAATTATCCTGGGGAACTCGCTCCGACAACTTCACTATATCGGAAGAAAACGGCGAGAATGTCATTACTCTCTATCCTGAAGAGGTGGTGTGTCATTACACTGTAAAGATTCTCAACGTCGATAATATCCTCTCTGCACGAGGAGAAGAGATCGATGGAACTCTATCCGGCATGGCGGAAGGATATCGTTTCGGTTCTAATGTTACCACCGACAGCCCCGTAACGATGCCTTTCACTCTGCAGATTGACGCTGAAAACAGAACCTTGCACGGGGAATTCCTTACCTTCGGAGAGTGCAACACCCTTGAGGCAAAACATATCCTTACCGTCTACCTGTTCCTGACAGACGGCTCCAAATGGTATTATACCTTTGATGTTCATGATCAGGTCGCAGAGGCTCCTGACCCTCGCCATGTCGACATCATCGTTGATGGACTCACACTTCCCAAACCACTGTCAACCGGCGGACTTATTCCGGATGTTAATGATTGGAACACAGAAGTTGTCGACATAAAAATGTAACTGTACAAATTTTTAAATTCTTTTGAACTTATTAGGAGTTAAAGCATTTATATTATAGAACCTATCAGATAGATCAAAATATTCCACCTGGCTATCCCGAATTCCTTTTCCCGACGGCCCGCTGAAAATCAAAATATCCAGATTATGAAAAAGACGTATCTCATACTGACAGCCGGAGTGCTTGTGGCTCTCAC
Organism: uncultured Porphyromonadaceae bacterium; assembly: GCA_947176915.1. Lineage (GTDB taxonomy): Bacteria > Bacteroidota > Bacteroidia > Bacteroidales > Muribaculaceae > Lepagella. Next base: position 25,575 of record CAMWSM010000024.1, read on the forward strand.
TTCCTGCACAAACGACGACACCGCAAATGATGAACCCACACCCTCTGTGGAACAACATGCAATCTCTTTCCGTTCGGAATTGGGCACACGTGCCACGGAGACTACAAATGCAAATCTCTCTTCCATCCGCGTGTCTTCCTTCTTAGGCGATCAGACTCTTTTCTCCGAAGTGGATTTCAACCGGGGTGATGACTCCTATTTCACCTCTACACCGGAATACTACTGGCCAGGCGACAACAGCACCCTCTCCTTCGTTGCATATTCTCCCGCTGCCCCCGGAGGAACAGTGAGCGTTAAAGCGGACTCCAAGACCCTTACAGATTTCTCACCCGCTCAGAACATCGCTGATCAGGTAGACTTCATCACATCGTCTGCAACCGGGAATAAAGAGGAAAATGAGAGTGCCGGAGTTGAGTTGGTGTTTGACCACCGTCTTTCTCAAATCAATATAAATGCAAAAGCTGATAACCCTGCTTACGTCTATAAAGTAACAGGCATCAGAATCGGACAACCCGTATCAAAGGGCTCATACGATTTCGACACAAATGCATGGACTCTCGGCTCCGACAAGGCAATATATGAGGAAACTTACTCCACACCTGTTACCCTCTCAGCTACTGCGCAGAATATCATGGGTGAAGAAGGAAATGCAATTCTGATTCCCCAGACTCTTACGGCATGGAATCCTGAGACTGACGCTTCTAATTCCTCAAAAGGGGCATACCTCTCGATTAAGCTCCAGATCAACACTGTGGCAGGGGCGCAAGTTTATCCCTTCCCTTCAGAACCGAATTGCGTTTGGGCTGCAATTCCGATCGACACAGATTGGCAGCCAGGCAAGAAATACGTATATAACCTCGATCTTTCAAACGGCGCCGGATTTGTCGATCCTAACGATCCGATTCCCGGAACCCCTGTACTCGGCGGTCCTATCAAATTCACAGTCGACGTGAAGGATTGGGCTCCCCAGACTCAGGACCTCCCGATGAAGACTTCTAATTAATTACATCTTTTTATCCAAATTTTATCCCCGGTCGGCAATGCCGGCCGGGGATAATCTTAATTATAATTCATTGCTATGATTTCTCTTCCATATAGATTACATTTTGCTTCCCTAACTGCCGTCGCCTTATTAGGTTTTCTCTTTACGGCATGTAGCGACGACAGCCCTTTGTCTGCCGGAAAAGATCAAAAGCTGGTCCGCTTCAATGTGGAGATAGGTCAAGGCTGGAACACAAAAGGATCCTCCCCTGATGATCATACCCCCTCCGGGGTGAAGACCCTGACGCTGAAAGGGGGAGACAGTCCGCTTTACCTTGTGCCTAAGGCAATCGATGGAATATCTCTTTCAAATAGCGAAAATTCTCCAACCCGCTCGTCAATCATCGATAATGAAAACATGGAGAGCCTGGGGGTCTTCGCTTCAATAAAGCCGGACGGGACAACCGGTTTGGATGGAATCGTAGCCAACTATATGAGCAATGAGGAGGTAACTCGTGATAATAACTGGGCGCCTGTCGACAATTACCTATGGCCCGGAAAGGATGCCCTGCATTTCAACGCCTATTCTCCTTTCACGTCTACTCCCGGCTCCGAAGGAATAACCTCTCTACCTTCATCAACCGCCTCCGGAGAACTATTCCTCTCCTACTCCACCCCTGAGGATGTGGCGGACCAGATTGATCTCCTTATCTCAACCCCTGTAGATTCCAAATCCTCTCCATGCGACCTTACCTTCAACCATGCTCTGGCTGCCGTCAGGTTTGCTGCCGGTGCAGAGTTATCACCTTGCACTGTAAAGAGCATATCTTTATCCAATGTGTCTTCCGCCGGAAAGCTTAATATGGAATCAGGAGAATGGTCCGAGCTTTCCGAACCCATAACTTTCGTAGCAAATCCCGAAATAGAGCTTAAGGCTGCCGAGGGCTCTAAGTTTGTGGCTTCCGGCACAGACATTACTTCCGAAGACCAGACTTTTCTCCTCATTCCTCAGACTCTTCCGGAAAATGCCCAAATATCCATTACTTTCGATTTCAACGGAGAGGAAAAGATATTGACTTCTTCGCTTGACGGCACTGTCTGGACTGAGGGAAAAACAGTGGTCTACAGAATTTCAGCTAATCCTGCAACTGACTCCTTTATCCTCCAACTTATTGACGGGGATGGAAATCCTGTAACCTCTCTCAATACAAACTATACAGGGTCTACACTTGATTTCAAGGTTATGAGCGCATACGGCGATTCCGAAGACACGGCTTCTCTCAAAAACGTCGCCTGGAAAGCGGAATTTATTGACGAAAACGGAAATGTCATTGATCGTCCGCAATGGATCTCCTCCTGGACAATGTCCGGAAAAGGAGTGGAAACTGTGTCCGCAACTACTACCATGCAGACACCGGTCTTCGAAGCCATCAGCGATGAAAGCCAGGCTCTGAGAAACGCTGCTGACATCAACACTTCTTCCGGTTACCACCCGTATAATCTTTCAAACCCTACAGGGCAGGCAACTCCACAGAACACAGCCAACTGTTATCTTATCCACGCTCCGGGTTTCTATTCTATCCCGCTCGTGTATGGAAATGCAATCACTGATGGAAAAACCAACACCTCAGCCTACATTGCCTCCCGTTCTTCCAACGTGCATGTCCTTAAGAATTTCGTAAACCATTTAGGTGAAAACATTACTGACCCCTATATCTATAACAATGCGAATTGCACTCCTCAAGATGCCGTCCTTATCTGGGAGGGAAGATTGAATCTGATTCAAAATGTTCAGCTTTCGCCCGATAAGAAACGACTCATATTTACGGTGTCTCCCGACTTTATATGCCAAGGCAATGCTATAGTGGCAGTTCGCGACGCATCCGGCACAATCCTTTGGAGCTGGCATCTATGGGTTACCCCATACGAACCCGACAGCGATCCTATAACGATAACCTATCATAGCAAAAACTATGAGATGATGACCCAGAATTTAGGTCAAATCTCTTCCGGAGACAGGGCTAATTTCAAAGAAAGGAGTGTGAAAGTGAGATATACCCAGATTCCTGATGATGGGTCTGAACCATTGTCAGTCACTGTGGATGTAGTTCAAAACGGAAAGATTGTTGTTACTCCTGACTCCTACAACTATTATCAGTGGGGACGAAAAGACCCGATGATTTCCGACATCGGAGAATGGTATACCGCCGACTATAATGAAATAACAAAAATATGGACCAAGCAATTCAGTGCAGACCGTACAGGTGATCTTCCCATAATAGCGGACTATATCCGCACTCCCGGTTATTTCTGGGTAAGTCCACACGATGAGGAGGTCTTCCCCTATTACAATCTTTGGAACACAAACAACTCCACAACTGACGAGGTGAAGACCATCTACGACCCCTCTCCCGTAGGATATATGGTAGCCAGAAATGTCCTTACCGCCCTCAATAACGCCACCACGGCTCCGGCTGACGGAGTGAATGGCATAGGAGTAAATATTACTGTCCCTGGAACAAATGAAGTAATATTCTTTCCGGCCCATGGCTATCGTTCAAGTACGGACGGCTCATTAAAAGGTCAGGATGTGGTTGGAACCGTATGGTCATCCCGAACTACATCCACCAAAGAAGCAGGTGCCCTTGTCTTTCTGACCACTTCAAGCATAGCCCGTCTTCAAGCGAATGAAGTCCGGGCAATGGCATTCGGAGTGAGAGCATCAAAAGAACTCTGACCAAAACACTGATATATCAAAAGAATGAGTCGGAAAATTTCCGGCTCATTCTTTTATGTAATTCATTTTAACGTTCAGCTCGCATTGGATTGTTAAGAAAGTCTTCGTAGGAGAGTTTTAGACCCTCTTCCAGTTCCGTTCTATAGGTCCAGCCTAATGCCGCCGCCTTGCTTACATCTAAAAGCTTGCGTGGGGTTCCATTCGGTTTGCTTGTGTCCCAGTTTATCTTACCTTTATATCCCACAGTATCTGCCACAAGTTCTGACAATTCCTTTATGGAAATTTCCTTACCCGTGCCCGCGTTGACAGTCTCGTTGCCGCTATAATTGTTCATAAGGAATACACAGAGGTTGGCAAGATCGTCTACATAAAGAAATTCTCTCAAAGGAGAACCGTCGCCCCAGCATAAAACCTCTTCCGCAGCTGCCTCTTTTGCTTCGTGGAAGCGACGTATCAGGGCAGGGAGCACATGGCTGTGGATAGGATGATAGTTATCGTTAGGTCCGTAAAGGTTGGTGGGCATTACGGATATATAATCCGTGCCATACTGTCGGTTCAGATATTCGCAATATTTCAGCCCGCTGATTTTAGCCAGCGCGTATGCTTCGTTAGTCTGCTCAAGAGATGAAGTAAGAAGGCACGATTCCGGCATAGGCTGCGGGGCAAGACGGGGATAGATGCAAGAAGAACCTAAAAACTCCAGTTTCTTACATCCATTCTTCCATGCGCTGTGGATTACGTTCATCTCAAGCATCATATTCTCATACATGAAATCAGCCGGATGTGTGGCGTTGGCTTGGATTCCGCCCACCTTTGCAGCAGCTAAAAAAACATACTCCGGCTTTTCCGCTTTAAAGAATGTTTCAACTGCATTTTGATCGGTAAGATCAAGTTCAGAATGACTGCGTGTCAATATATTTGTATAACCTTGTCTCTCAAGTTCACGCACAATCGCTGAACCAACCATCCCGCGATGGCCTGCAACATATATTTTTGAATCTTTCTCCATCATTTCACAATTCCTTTCTCAAGATATTCGGCAAGATTGGTTTTCACCTGTTCCCCTGCTCTCTCAACAGCCACCTTGGCAATGTCGGCATCCACCATGAGATTGACCAGCTGCTCGAAACTCGTCTTCTTTGCAGGATCCCATCCAAGTTCTCTCTTCGCCTTCGAGGGGTCGCCCCATAAGTTCACCACGTCTGTCGGACGATAGAAATCAGGCGACACCTCCACAAGCACCTTCCCCGTGGCTTTATCAATTCCTTTTTCATTTTCCCCCTCCCCGACAAACTCCAGTTCTATTCCTGCCCGCTTGAAAGCCAAAAGGCAAAATTCCCTCACAGAATGCTGCTCGCCGGTTGCAATGACATAATCGTCAGGCTTAGGCTGCTGCAGAATAAGCCACATACATTCCACATAGTCCTTGGCATAGCCCCAGTCTCGCAGCGACGAGAGATTGCCGAGGTACAGCTTCTCCTGCTTCCCCTGGGCGATGCGAGCTGCCGCGAGAGTGATCTTTCTTGTTACAAAGGTCTCCCCTCTCCTTTCACTCTCATGGTTGAAGAGGATACCTGAACACGCAAACATATTATACGCCTCCCTATATTCCTTTACTATCCAAAAACCGTAAAGTTTTGCCACAGCGTAGGGAGAATAGGGATGGAATGGAGTATTCTCATTCTGAGGAACCTCCTCGACTTTTCCATACAACTCTGATGTGGACGCCTGATAGAAACGACAGGTATCGGTCAGTCCGCAAAGCCGGATAGCTTCCAACAGGCGAAGCACTCCGGTGGCATCTACATTAGCGGTAAACTCCGGGGCATCGAAACTCACCTGCACATGGCTCTGGGCAGCGAGGTTATAAACTTCATCCGGACGCACTTTGCTTATCACCTGCATCATCGACATTGAGTCAGTGAGATCCGCATAATGGAGATGAAAGTTGGAATGTCCCTCCAGATGAGCTATACGCTCTCTGAAGTCTACCGAGGAGCGACGTATGGTGCCATGCACGTCATAGCCCTTTTCAAGCAGAAATTCTGCAAGAAAAGAGCCATCCTGTCCGGTTACTCCCGTAATCAAGGCTGTCTTCATATCTTAGTGTATGTTTTTGGCTGTTTAAAATAAACCCATGATTAATTTTTACGCAAAATTAAGAAAAATAGGGTGTATCAAAAAATTTTTGATACACCCTCATTAAAAATCTCTTGGTTGTGTTATCGTTATATGATAGGTCGAGAAGCGATTGAGAAACTTAAACTCTTGCTTTTGGCTAATCATTTGCGATAAGGGAACAATCAGAACTTCTTACATCCAGTATTCTGAACGCTGTTCAACTGTTTCATTCATTTTGGCCGCTTTGTTCTGACGAGCTGTGGTTACTCCACTACCTTCGGCCTGCGTCTTGGTTGGGAAAGCAAAGAAAAACATAATTTAGTCGTTTAAATGTTAGAAACAAGTCCTCCAGTATCGATCACGAGGTATTTTTTATTTTCAATGCAAATATAATTCATAATTACCTATTCTCCAAATATTTTAACCTTTATTTTCTTCTAATATCCTTTTTTGACCAACTTTCCGAATTTACTACCAATTTTCTGTAATAACTTATTAAAAATTCTTTCAAGGAAAAAATTTTTTCAACTCCATCAACTGCATTTTTGTTGAATATCTAAAACTAATTCCTCAAAAAATCCCCTAAAAATACCCCTTTAATAATGAGCAAAACTGAAAATTGGCTCAACAGGGCTTCTGAATTTCATCAGCAAAGAATGCTTTCTCTCGCTCCACGGGAAAAACTGATCGGCAAAGTGCGTGAAATTGAAGATAGGAATTATATGATGTATGTAAATTCCGTGCTTGACCTTTCCGATGAAGGCAGAATTTATGAGTTCTTGATAGAGTATGATATTTACAATCCATCCCAAGGGATATATTTGGGATGCAAATCTGTAACACTTCCGGGATTTGCCCATGAGCTCCAGATTGAACATGCATCTGCTGATTGGGAAAAGATACGCCCGTTTGCATTGCGACGACTGAATAATGTTTTCGTAAATAAGGATTTCACATTCCGTCTGCGACAACCGGACAATGATCATAACGGAACTTTCTGGCCCTTTTGGATTTCTCTTTACGAAGATGAAGATCCTCGTAAGGTTGGATGTAAAGTTCTTGATATCCTATATAATGTTTATAAAGACTTCTTCTCCGGCAGACTTCAGGAGAAGGTCCCCCACATTATTACCCCGAAAATACTGGACGTTGAAACTGCCTTTACTAATGAAGCCTTCAGAGATTTGGAAGAAACCGTAAAAAATAACATACGAAAAAAGACATCAAATACAGTTTTTCCTGACATGGGTTGGGAGATGATAACAAAATTTTTAAGTTCAGCAGAGAGTGAAGGATGGTTTCAACCTATGGTGGGCTACGAGAAAGTCTGGTCTCTCCAAAATAACTTCAGCGACGTTGACTTCAATTTTATAATCAAACATCTTTTTGAAAAGATTGCCGAAAAACTGAATCTATCACGGCTCTCTCCTCCTTGGGGAGCGCTCATCAAGGTGTTCATGCGAAAAGACGAAACTCCATATAAATATCAAGTAAAAACACTTACTCCCTCAGCTAATGTTCGCAAATATTGGCGCAAAAAAATGAAGATGCTCGATTTTTGAGTCAATATCAAAAATGACTATACGTATAGCGTTGCCAATGCAGCCGGATGCCTAAATTTGCAGACGAGTAATTTATACTTCAAAACGTTGCTTAGTCTGATTGCTAATTTTTTATTAAACTTTTGGTAAAACAAAAATTAATAACTAAATTTGCAATACTACCCTAACCCTCACTTAAAGAAAGATATGTGATGACAGGGTGCAGACATATTTGAAGAGCGTTTATCACGCTGATTCTTGACTTCCTGAAATTCTCGCAAAGTTTTGGAGTCTATGTCAAGGATCGAGCAACGATAGATGCCCGGCTTTGTATCATGTCGTGCGTTCGGTATGGTGTCTCGCGAGAGATGCCGACCGAAAGCATCGTCATCATACATCGGCGTGGGCTTCTGCGTTGCCGTCCTGCATAGACAAGGCAATGCGAGAAGCCTCAGGAAGCGGGAC
>CAMWSM010000025.1 GCA_947176915.1 uncultured Porphyromonadaceae bacterium
ATTCTTATTATTCTTATTATTCTTATTATTCTTATTATTCTTATTATTCTTATTATTCTTATTAAAATTATTATTATCTTTGCAAATATAACCCTAAAAATCCAACAATACTATGAAAGGATTCCTCAAAATCGCAGGCGATTACAGCAATTGGAATGTCTATAAGAAAGCGGTAATTATTTGTGATGTTACGGAACTTTTCATTTCCAGAGCTTTCTCTTCTCCGACCCGCACCATAGACCAAATGCGGCAGGCAGCTCGCTCATGCAAACAAAATATTGTCGAGGGAATCAGCGATGCCACAATTTCGGCTGAAATATGTATCAAACTTATGGGCGTGGCAAGAGGGTCGGTTAGAGAACTGTTAGAAGACTATCAGGATTATTTGCGCCAAAATCAATTGCAAATATGGGATATTAATGACCCTCGGACTCAGCAGGCCAGATCATATTGTGGCAATAATCACGACACTTTTGTCTTCACAGAAAAATGCCGCTTAAGAAGTAATGAAGCGGTAGCGAATATTATGATTACCCAAATCAGACAGATTGACTCCATCTTAGGGAAATTTCTGAAGAAAATTGAGGCTGATTTCATTGCGCAAGGTGGCGTTAAGGAAGCAATGTCAAAAGCACGCCGTTCCCAAAGAGGTTTCTAACACCCTAATAACTAAAAATCACCCCTGCCATGAAAGACACGGGTGATTTTTACTATGTCAAATAATGTGTTATTTTTGGAAGGCGTTCCAGCCTTGGGCCTTCAGGGGAATCTCCGCGCCGTCGCGAGTTACCATCGCGCAACCGAGTTCAGGCTTTGTTATATAGCCTATCATGCGCACTCCCTTCATTTTCTCTATCTTCTCGTGGTCAGTCAGAGGAACAGTGAAGAGCAGTTCGTAGTCTTCTCCTCCGTTCATGGCTGCGGTAACAAGATTCATGTTAAATTCCTCAGCCATGAGTGCTGTCTGATAGTCAATAGGTATCTTGTCCTCATAGACACGGCAACCCGTGTCGGACGCTTTGCAGATATGCAGAAGTTCAGATGAGAGACCATCGCTCACATCCATCATTGAAGTGGGCTTTATTCCCTCTTTCCTCAGCTCCTCAATAATATCTTTCCTCGCTTCGGGTTTCAATTGACGTTCAAGAATATATTCCTTTCCTGCAAAATCAGGCTGGAAATCCTTTTGTCCCTGGCCTACACGGTTTTCTCGTTCAAGAAGCTGGAGCCCCATATAAGCTGCGCCCAGATCTCCGCTGACACATATTATATCCGTTGGCTTAGCGCCATCCCGACGGACTACATCCTCAGGATTTGCCACGCCTATACAGGTAATGCTAATTACCAATCCCGTAACGCTTGCGCTTGTATCTCCACCCACCATATCCACGCCATAAATTTCACATGCCAGCTTTATGCCGGAATAGATAGCCTCAAGATGTTCAACCGTGAAACGACTCGAAACTCCTATGCTGACCGTAATTTGCTTGGGAGTGCCGTTCATGGCATAGATGTCGCTGAAATTTACGATCGCAGCCTTATATCCCAAATGCTTCAGAGGCACATACCTCACATCGAAATGTACGCCTTCAAGAAGAAGGTCGGTTGTTACGAGCACATCCTTATCACCAAATGAGAGCACGGCAGCATCATCGCCCACACCCTTCTTGGTCTCAGGATTTTTCAACGGGAAATCCTTGGTGAGACGGTCGATAAGTCCAAACTCACCTAATTCATTAATTTCAGTTTCCTTGTTTTCCATAATATATTATAGCATAATGGTATCAACGGGCAAGACGCGAAAGCATCTCCTTAATAATATGGGTCATCACAGGCTGTGCCTTAATCGCTGCCTTCTGCACCTCTTCATGAGTGGGAACTTCAGTGATATCCTTACCGCCCAAATCAGTAATGACAGAGACACCGAAAACAGTCATTCCGGCATGATTGGCAACAATCACCTCCGGCACGGTCGACATTCCGACAGCGTCACCCCCGATGACACGGAAATATTCATATTCTGCCGGAGTCTCGAAAGTCGGACCGGGAGTTCCTACATAAACACCGTGCATCAGACGAATGCCATCCATGCGGGCTATATCATCAGCCATCATTATCAAGCCCTTGCTATATGCTTCGGTCATTGCCGGGAAACGAGGGCCGAGGTCGTCGTAATTCCTTCCTCTCAAAGGATTTTCAGGGAATAGATTAATATGATCAGTAATGATCATCACATCGCCAACCTGAAATTCCTTGTTCATGCCGCCGGCAGCGTTACTGACAAAGAGTGTCTGTACCCCAAGTTTTTGCATTATCCTCACCGGGAAGGTTACCTCCTTCATTGAATAACCTTCGTAATAATGGAAACGCCCTTGCATAGCCATTATATACTTTCCGCCAAGACTACCGAAAATCAATTTTCCGCTATGCCCTTCTACAGTTGAGACCGGAAAATTAGGTATATCACTGTAATTTAATTCCTTTGATATTTCAATATGGTTTACCAGGTCGCCAAGTCCGGTGCCGAGAATTATGGCAGTGTCCGGAGCCTGTCCAACCTTTTCAAGAATGAAATCCGCTGTCTCGCGAATCATCTCAAGATAATCTTTTTCCATAGTCAATAAATTTTTGGTCTAAACGGAAAAGGGGCGACCCTACGGCAGCTCCCCTCCTAATAAATAACATTTTAAAATCACTATTTGTTGCTTACGGAACCTTAAAGGTTATGCCTCCGGTTGCCTGATTATTTCCTTCAAATCCTCAATAAAATCTTTCTCCTCAAGCCCGTTAATCATCTTCACCCTTACAGGAAGATAAAAAGTGAAAGGCTTAAGATTTTTAGGGAAGTAAGGATTGTGCATCAGTCGGACTGCATCCTTTTCTGTAGTTACGATAATTTTGCGTTCCCCTGGAAGAGAGGCGAACTTTTTTGTGATCTGATCAATATCATTTCGGGTAAAGTTGTGATGGTCCGGGAAGTGATCAACTTTAACCTTAAAGGGATATTTCTTGAAATGACGCACAAAATAACGAGGATGAGCAATCCCTGTCAGGAGCAACACTCCGTCATTAGCCGTAAGGTTTTCCAGCATGGCATGATATGGTGCATCCTCCGCAAAGACGGGAGTCAATTGGCCATACTCATAACAAGAGAAAAAAAGCTTTTGAAAATTCATAAGATCGAGGTCGTTCTTTGTAATCCGGAAATTGATCGGCATCAAATCCTCCGGACACTTTGTTACTACCACGATATCAGCGCGGTTTACCCCTATCTTTCCTTCGCGAAGCCGACCTAAAGGCAAAAGCTTATCTTTATAGAAGGGTCGGTTATAGTCTGTCAGAAGCACTGACACTTTCGGTTTAACCCACCTATGCTGGAAAGAATCATCCAACACAATAAGCTGAAGGTCGGGGAACTGCCTGAGAAGCTCCTCAATTCCCTTTCTACGATTCTCACATACGGCAACCTGAACGGAAGCTCCGAATTTCTGATAGATCTGAAATGGCTCATCGCCTATCAAATCGGGGGTGCTTTTTGGATTTGCGAGCACAAATCCACTGGTTTTCCTTTTATATCCCCGACTTAAAACTGCTGTTTTATATTCCGAAGCAAGATTACTCACAATATACTCTACATGCGGAGTCTTGCCCGTTCCGCCAACGGTGATATTTCCAACTCCGACAATAGGAATATCATACTCCTCCTCGTGCAGAATTATCTTATTGTCGAAAAGCCAGTTTCTCACCCACGTAACAAAGCCGTAGAGCCATGACAACGGGGTGAGCAAATAGACCATAATTTTATCTTTAGTAGTCTTCACTGCTTTTCTTTTTTATTATTTATTATTATTACAAAGCCTTAGCTTCCACAAATCTCACATCAATGTCGGGCATGAGCGCCTGCACCCTCTTCCTCTCAAGAAGCTTCCTTGCATACTTGATCAGCAGGAGCTCATAATTGTCGTTTAGCGCGTCAGCCAAAGCTTTGTCAGACTCCATCTGAGCCATCTCAGGCAATATATCCCAGATTGAACTTTCAATCTTCGGATAAGTGGAAACGTTATAATTAGTTCCGAGAGAAGCCTTTTCAGCAATCCAGTCGATAGCATCGTCTACTTCTCCCAACTCATCGACAAGACCTATTCTCAATGCCGACTGCGCATCCCAGACGCGCCCTTCGCCAATGACTCTTACCTTCGACTCAGGCATCTTTCTACCCTTTGCAACCCTCTTTACAAACTTATCATAACCACGCTCCACGTATGTCTGCATGGCAGAAAGCTGGCGTTCGTTCATAGGCTTGAATCCATTAGGGAAATCAGCATCGGGATTAGTGTATACTGATTGTGGAGATACGCCAAGTTTCTCACACAAACCGGAAGCATTAGGAATAAGTCCGAATATGCCAATAGAACCTGTGATCGTAAGGGGATCGGCGAATATTCTGTTCGCACCACATGATATCCAATAGCCCCCTGAAGCGGCGTAGGCACCCATAGAGACAGCCAACGGCTTTTTCTTTGATTGGAAATAGTCGAGAGCGTCTCCTATCTGCTCACTTCCGAAGACAGCACCGCCTGGAGAATTGACTCTCAACACCATTCCCTTGACATTTTTATCATCCGCAAGCTTAACTATCAGAGGGACATATTCTTCAAAATCAATTGTTCCGGTTCCTCCACCGTCAACAATTTGTCCAACGGCGTAAACCACGGCTATTCTCTCTTTAGAATCAAATTTTGAAGCAGCCTCTACAGGATCAACCAACAAGGAGGGGGAAACGAAATTCAGTTTTTCAGGATCCTTGCCTATTATCTTGGCTATGACCTTATCCATCTCCCTCTCGAAATAGAGTTTATCCACAAGCCCCGCCTTAACAGCGTCACTGCCCGGACGCAAGAAAATAAAGTCTTTACTAACGAGAGTGTCTATCGACTGCGGAGTAAGTTTGGATCTGCTTTCAGCCATCTCTTCACGAAGATAACTCCACATATTGCCATAGAGAGTGTCAAGCTGAGCACGCGCCGGAGCACTCATTTCAGTAAGTATATAAGGTTCGACTGCCGACTTGTATGTTCCAACCTTAACAACCTGATACTCAATTCCAAGCTTATCAAAAAGACCTTTCAGATAAAGATTTGTGCCTCCAATGCCCTGAAGCATCACCTGCCCCCCCGGATTCATGTAAAGATGATTGGCGGCAGAAGCCACGAAATAATCACTTGAGAAAAGATAATTGCCGTATGCAATTACCGGTTTTCCACTCTCACGAAAAGACTTTATCTCTTCTCGAAGTGCATTTAAAGTTGCAAGAGGGGCAGATACACCACCACATTTAAGATAAAGGGCAGATATATTCTTATTCTCCTTAGCCTCACGGATTGCGCTCACAAGATTGGTAAGGGTCTGAGGACGAGTGATGTCTCTTTGCAGCAAGGAGATGTAGTCAATATCCAGAGGAGTCTCCCTCTCTTCTATCGTACCCTGAAGTTCAATTGTCAGCACACTTCCCTTAGAAACCTCTTTCGACTCACCTGAAGAGGATCCTATCTTTGCGGCTACTCCGATGCCGACCAAAACAGCCACGACACCGAATAACACCAATGCCAGCCAAGCTCCCACAAAAGAAGAGAGCATATTCATAAAAAATTTCTTCAGCATCTCAGTAGTTTTAAAGTGTTCTTATCACCTCTTTAATTTCCTCTGCAAGGCGGTCAGCCTCCTCCATTGTTGAAGCCTCACTATAAATACGAATGATCGGCTCTGTGTTCGATTTGCGAAGATGGACCCAACTATCCGGAAAATCTATCTTTACTCCATCAATATCCGTGATTTTCTCATTTGCAAATTTTACCTTCACAGCCTCAAGAATCGCATCTACGTCAATATCAGGAGTGAGCTGAATCTTATTCTTAGCTATTGCGTAGGGAGGATACTCCTTTTTAAGTTCAGAGACCTTCTTCCCTTTTTGGGCCAGAAGAGACAAAAATAATGCCACTCCGACCAGTGCATCGCGTCCATAATGAAGTTCGGGATAGATGACTCCCCCGTTACCTTCCCCACCTATTATTGCTCCCGTCTCCTTCATCCTGGTCACAACATTAACCTCACCGACGGCAGCGGCACTATATTCACAGCCATATTTTTCAGTAACATCACGCAACGCACGACTGCTGCTCAAATTAGACACTGTAGAACCCGGAGTCTTTCCCAAAACATAGTCTGCAACCGCTACGAGAGTATACTCCTCCACAAACATCTCGCCATTTTCCATAACAATGGCGAGGCGATCCACATCGGGATCCACCACGAAACCGACATCAGCCTTACCATCCTTCATAAGATCGGAAATCTGAGTCAGATTCTCAGGAATGGGTTCGGGAGTATGAGCAAACTTACCGTTTGGCTCACAATTAAGTTCTATCACCCTCTTCACCCCCAAGGCACGAAGCAATTCGGGAATAACTATGCCACCGACAGAATTTACGGCATCTACAGCCACAGTGAAATCTGCGCTTGCAATGGCTTCAGAGTCAACAAGAGGCAGATTCTTTACCAATTCTATATGACGCATCGCCCAGGTGTCGTCCTTATATTCTTTTCCAAGGTCAAACACTTCAGCAAAAGTGAAATTCTCTTTTTCAGCAATAGCAATCACACTTTTACCTTCAGAATCATTCAGGAACTCTCCTTTTTTATTAAGGAGTTTCAAAGCATTCCACTGTACAGGATTATGGCTTGCTGTAATGATTATACCACCATCGGCATTCAGTCCGGTTACGGCAAGCTCTGTGGTAGGGGTTGTGGCTTTTCCGATATTTATTACATCCAGCCCCATAGACATCAGTGCGCCGCAGACCAGATGAGAAACCATCTCGCCTGAGAGCCGGGCATCTCTCCCGACAACAATTCTCTTGGCAGAAGCATTTTCGCGTTTGATGAACTCAGCATAAGCTGCTGTATATTTCACTATATCCACACCACCGAGCCCTTCCCCCGATGTGCCTCCGATTGTGCCTCTAATGCCGGAGATTGATTTTATCAATGACATAATCTTTTTCTTTTGTATTATAGCGGAGGAAGAAGGTCACACCTCTTCCAGATCCATTAATATTCCGGTTTAAAATATCTTACATTAATCACGTAGGGATAACAGTAAGTCTGGTCAGATGCAAATCCACAATAGCTCTTAATCACAAGGTTCACCTCACTGTTATAACCGAAGAAACGCATTGGCATCTGAATGCCGGTACCCCACTGAGTTGAAACTTTCAGAGTCGTATTCTTATAGAAAAAGTAAGATGAGCCATCCCCTGATAAAATATCGTTGGAGTTTCCATATTCGGAATCAATGCCATACTCATACATGCTGCGGATATTCTGACGGGTGTAACGGAAATAAATCTGATCCTCTTTCTCAATTTTTTCTGAGGGACGCCCGTCAGCGTTAAGATCTCCTCGATTTATCACCTGCATATAAACATTGCCATCCTCATCAAGCTTATAGAAAGGAGCATCTTTCCCAACCAGGAATGATATTGAATCAGAAGGAATCTGAAGTTCCACCTTCTTCTGAGCTAAATACCAGTTTACCGCCTTCTCCTCTTCTCTTAAAAGTTCAGAATAGCTTTGGGTCTTATTGCAGGCACCCAGTCCTGCACAAACCATTAAAAGCAATATAAGAAAAAGCGGTTTGATGATTGGCGCTATCTTAATTTTATTTTCAGTCATTATTGTTATTTTATTATTGGCTTTTGATTAGTTATCACCGTTAATTTACCTCCTTTTTGTATAGAAATGATCCAAACAACTTCATACAATGGAAGATTTAGTAGATCTAAGATATTTGTTATACGCATCCATATTTTCAATGAGAATCTTCCTGCATTCCTCAAGAGAACCATGAAACTCTCCTCCGGCAGCCTGAAGATGTCCGCCACCTCCATATAAATTCTTGCATATTTCCGAAACCGGGAATCCGTTGCAGCTCCTTGCGGAGACCTTAATGCAATCGGCATCCTCTCTCATAAAAATGCTGTAGACGATTCCTTTCACCTCCAAAGGGCGGTTAACGAGACCTTCCGTATCCCCCTTCTCATAATTGAATCTATCCAACTCCTCCTTTGACAATGTTATTAAGGCACCCTTATTCCGCTGAAAAATCTCCAGTTTTTCAGAAATCGCGTAAGCCTCCAGTTTTAAAGATGCGAGGCTTCTTGTTGTGAGGGCTTCCTTAATAATCTTTTCCTTATCAACACCTTTCTCAAGCAGCCGCATCAAGATGTCGTAAAGATCCGGATTCTTGCAATTGACGCTGAAATTCCTTGTGTCGGTAATTATGCCGGTCAACAGAGACGTCGCGCAATCAAGATTAACCTCTCCATACCATCCCATTGCGGCAATAAGACGGAAAACAAGCTCGCAGGTGGATGACATGTCAGGATATGAAAATTCGATATCCGTAAATGCGGAAGGCTCCTGATGATGGTCAATCAAGACCTTCATGCCTGGAGAATTAAGCATCACCTGGGCAAGATTATCTTGACGGGAGGGTGTATTGAAATCGCAACAAATCACCATATCCGCCTCTTCGAAACTTTTTTCACAAAACTGAGGATGAAGAGTGTTAATTCCAATCTCCTTGAATCCTGGAAGGAAAGAGAGATTCATCGGGGGCTTATCGGGCACAATTACAGTGGGTTGTTTTCCCAATTCCTTGAGTAAATGCCACAACCCCAAGGTGCTGCCGATAGCATCACCGTCAGGGCGGACATGACAGGTGAGCACAATCTTATCGCTCCGTTCGATATTTCGCCGAAGTTCCTTAGCTTTTTTTGTGTCGATTAGTTTGTCCATCTTCCTTATCGGGAATGTTCTCCGTCATCAAACATGCCATAAATGGGAGAATTTTGACGGTTATTACATTTTCAAGCCACAAAGATACAAATTATCTCGCAAATTCTATCTAACTTTGTGTCCAAATTTAGTTATTAAATGCAATAGGAGCTTTACCGCAGGGGTAAATTTGTCCTATTTTAATATTTTCGCAATTTATGCACACGCAGACAGATAAACAACTGGCTTTCGCCAAAGTGCTCGAAGTGCTTGACACGTTAAGAGAGAAATGTCCATGGGATGCCAAACAAACCAATGAATCTCTGCGACCCAACACTGTAGAAGAGGTTTTCGAGCTTGTTGACGCTCTGGCAGCCAATGATTCTCAAAATATCAAAAAAGAATTGGGCGATGTGCTTCTCCATGTAGCCTTTTATGCCAAAATAGCAGAGGAGAAGGGGGATTTTGATATAGCTGATGTTTGTAAAGCGTTGACTGATAAACTCATTTTCCGCCACCCACATATTTACGGCAATGTTAAGGCGGATTCAGCTGAGGAGGTGATAAAAAACTGGGAACAGATAAAACTTAAAGAGAAAGATGGCAATAAATCGGTGCTCTCCGGAGTTCCATCAGCTCTGCCGGCTCTGATAAAAGCGAATCGCATTCAGGAAAAAGTGGCAAACGTAGGGTTTGACTGGGAAAAGCCCGAAGATGTCTGGGAAAAACTGAAAGAGGAGATTTCTGAGGTCGAGGCAGAAATAACTTCCGGCAACCAAGAGGGTATGGAGGAGGAATTCGGCGACCTGTTTTTTGCTCTTGTAAACGCGGCTCGTCTATATGGGATAAATCCTGAAAACGCATTGGAAAAAACCAATAGAAAGTTTATATCCCGTTTCAACCATATTGAGAAACGTGCAAAGGAAACGGGGAAAAATCTAAAAGATATGTCGCTTTCTGAAATGGATGAATTTTGGGATGAAGCCAAACGTCTTGAAAAATGATACTTTGCATAACGGAGAAACCGAGCGTTGGGAAGGATATCGCACAGATTCTCGGAGCATCCACCAGACGCGACGGTTATTTTGAAGGGAACGGTTATTGCGTAACCTGGACATTCGGACATCTCTGCACGCTAAAGGAACCGGCAGATTACTCACCTGACTGGAAACGGTGGGCGATGGTCTATCTCCCTATGATACCACCCCGTTTCGGCATAAAGCTTATAGATAGTCCTTCAATCAAACGCCAGTTTGAAACGATCCGCAATCTTATCCTGCAATGTGATGAGATTATAAATTGCGGAGATGCGGGTCAGGAGGGAGAATTGATCCAGCGTTGGGTCATGCAGAAAGCGGGATGTATCAAGCCTGTAAAAAGACTTTGGATCTCTTCACTCACTGATGAGGCAATAAAAGAGGGCTTCAAAAACCTTCGCTCGGAAAAAGATCTCGAACCGCTGTATCTTGCCGGACTCTGCCGTGCAATCGGCGATTGGGTGCTTGGAATTAACGCCACACGCTTATATTCATTGAAATATGGCAGTGGAGGACAGGTGCTCTCAATCGGTAGAGTGCAGACCCCTACCCTCGCTCTGGTCGTAAACCGTCAGCTTGAAATAGAAAATTTCAAGCCTAAGGACTATTGGGAACTAAAGACTCTCTATCGCGATACTCTTTTCTCAGCTACCGGAAAAAGTTTCGATACGGAAGAGAAGGGTCAGCAACTTGTGGAGAAACTTAAACAATATCCGCTGGAAATCACTGATGTTGCTAAAAAAGCGGGGAAGGAGGCTCCTCCACGGCTCTTCGACCTTACAAGCCTTCAGGTGGACTGCAACAAGAAACTGAGTCTTAGCGCTGACGAAACACTCCGTACCATCCAAAGCCTGTATGAGAAGAAGCTGACCACTTATCCTCGTGTCGACACCACCTACCTCACTGACGACATGTATCCGAAATGCGGAAGAATTTTAAATTCCCTTAAGGACTATCAAATGCTGATGGTGCCTCTTAGAGGTAAAAAACTTAGGAAAAGCAAGAAAGTCTTTGATAATTCAAAAGTTACCGATCATCATGCCATAATTCCGACCGGACAACCTCTCCCCGATTCTCTGTCGAAAAATGAGCGGGATGTGTTTAATCTGATTGCTCTTAGATTCATTTCCGTATTTTTCCCCGACTGCTCTTTCGAGCAAACTATTGTAAATGCAAAAGTTGACAAGACTGGATTTAAAGCCACAGGGAAGGTTATCCTCGATCCGGGGTGGAAAATGGTTTATGCCGGTGAAAAAAAGAGTGATGACACGGAAAAAGAGAGTAAAGATGATGATGACTCCGGCATTCTCCCTCAATTTCAAAAAGGGGAAAGCGGAGAGCATTCTCCACGTCTTGCCAAGAAGACCACTCAGCCCCCGAAATACTACACCGAGGGAACCCTGCTGAAAGCGATGGAGACCGCAGGAGCGGCAGTGGAGGATGAAGATTTACGCGAGGCGTTGAAAGCCAACGGAATCGGACGTCCCTCTACACGGGCAGCCATAATAGAGATTCTATATAAGAGAGGCTACATCGTAAAGGAGAGAAAGTCGTTGCGAGCTACCCGGGCTGCCATAGAACTTGTCTCCCTTATAAAGGAGGAACTTCTCAAGAGCGCAAAGCTCACCGGAATCTGGGAAGGGAAGTTAAGAATGATTGAGCAGCAACAATATTCTCCCTCTGAATTTATCGATCAGATAAAACAGATGATTTCTGAAATAACCCTTTCTGTCATTCAGGATAATTCCAACCGCAGAATAGTGGCAGAGCAGCACACCGGAGAATCCTCCTCAGATAAGGAACCTAAAAAGAAGAGCAAGAAAACTTCCGCTCGTTCCTCGAGCCGGAAAAAGAATTCCATGGAGGAAAATCCAACAGGTGACTAACAAAACCATGTTCCATTTGTTAAAGAATAAAATAGACTGACTATGGACTCATCAACAAATCTCCTGATCCAATACATAATCGTAGGCTTGATCCTTACGGCTATCTTCGTATGGGTAGTTTTTAAAATAATGAATATTAAGAAAGAAGACAGTCCCAAATGTTGCGGATGCAGTCTTGAGGGAGCCTGCGCGAAAAAAAGGACTGATCATAAATTCAAAATAGCGAAGTAATGGAGAGAATAAAGATCTGGAATGACTCGCCCTCCTTGAAACAGCTTGACGAGATATGCGCTGCTTTAGAAAAAGGGGCGCTCTTAGTGTGCCCGACAGATACGCTGTACGCCATAATGTGTGATGCTACTAATCCGAAAGCCATCGAACGCCTATGCCGACTGAAGGGAATCAATCCTGACAAGACCAACCTCTCCATTATCTGCCGAGACATATCAATGGCAGCCGAGTATGCGAGGTTTGACAACAAAGCTTTCAAAATGTTGCGGGATAACGCTCCGGGACCTTTCACATTTCTTTTCAAGACCGCCTCTTCCCTTCCCAAAGCTTTTAAGAGCAGGAAAACTGTAGGGATAAGGATTCCGGATTCATGCATCGCCCGGGAAATAGCAGGAAGATTGCAACGTCCGCTTCTGACCACCTCTATAGAATTTGAAGATGACGACTTCGCCATCAATCCCGATCTTATCGCAGAAGCATACGAAGGAAAAGCCGATCTCTTCATCGAAGGAGATGAGGGAGGACTAATACCTTCCACCATTGTTGATTGCACAGGTGATGAACCAATAATTCTCCGTCAGGGCAACGGAATTTTGAAATAAAAGATTTAAGGAAATAATTGCAATTATAGAATTATTTCCTTAATTTTGCATCAATGAGAATTTAAGCGAAATTGTCCTCCTTCAATACAGTCGGGACAATCTCTCAACAAATCCAAAATAATCGACTATTTAAGCAAAAAATTCTATATAACCTTAAATTTTAAAAGTTATGTCAAAAGTAACAGTTGTTGGCGCCGGCAATGTAGGCGCAACCGCAGCAAATGTAATCGCACTTCGCGAAGTGGCTGATGAAGTAGTGATGATCGACATCAAAGAGGGTGTATCCGAAGGCAAAGCAATGGATATGATGCAGACTGCCAACCTTCTCGACATGAATACACGTATTTCAGGCGTGACTAACGATTATGAAGCCACTAAAGATAGCGACGTAGTTGTAATCACTTCAGGAATACCCCGTAAGCCCGGAATGACCCGTGAGGAACTCATCGGAGTAAACGCAGGTATCGTAAAGCAGGTAACTGAAAGCGTACTCAAATACAGTCCTAATGCAGTGATCGTATGTGTTTCCAATCCTATGGACACAATGACATATCTCATCCACAAGGTTTCCGGTCTTCCCAAAAACCGTATCATCGGTATGGGAGGTGCGCTCGACAGCAGCCGTTTCAAATATTATCTGAGCAAGGCTCTCAATGCAAATCCCAACGAGGTTGAGGGTTTTGTTATTGGCGGTCATGGCGATACGACTATGATTCCTATGAAGCGTTTCGCAACACTTCGCGGCATACCCGTAACTGAATTCCTTTCAGCTGAGGTGCTTGATAAAGTTGCTGCCGACACAATGGTGGGTGGTGCAACCCTGACAAAACTGCTTGGCACATCAGCATGGTATGCTCCCGGCGCTGCTACTGCAGAAGTAGTTGAAGCTGTTATACATGACCAGGATGCAATCATTCCTTGCTCTGCTCTTCTTGATGGGGAATATGGCGAGAAGGATCTTTGCATAGGTGTGCCCTGTGTTCTCGGCAAAGGCGGAATCAAGAAGATTCTTGAAATCGAACTTAACGAAGAGGAGAAAGCACTCTTCAAGAAGAGTGCGGAAGCTGTTCACAAAACAAACTCCGCTCTCCCCTGCTAATTATTAACAGGCATACGGAAAGCCGTCATATCCGCCGGGATATGACGGCTTTCTTATTATGACCGCTGCTTACACTGAAAGAAAAAATCTCTCCGCGTAATCCCTACGCGGAGAGTTCCCTTTCTGATTTTCAGAATTATAATCGATACTTTTCCTTATGCTTTGTTATTTCTTTGCTGAAAATTCGTTGATTATGAAACGCTAAAAAGTTGATTATGAAAACAAATGATTCGCTATTCAAAACACTTGTTGATATCTTTTATGGAAAACACCTTGAAAAGAAGAATAATTCTTGCCATAATACTGTTGGAAAAGTAATTCAAGAAAACAGACCGATTTTTGCTCTATTGCATTAATTATTATGAGAAAACACTTGTAAATCGCTACTCAATGTTGAGATTAATTGCGTAAATCATTTCCTAATGGGGAAAGTTATTGTGTAGATCATTTCGAATTATGAAAGCTATTGGATAAATCATCTCCTGATGCGGAAGTTATCACGTAAATCATTTTCATGTTATCACGTTAGCAAAATCTTTTTTGACGGGCTTATTAAGTCCAACTATGAAAATATTGACATTTTGCTATAATAAACCCATCAATGATAAGGGGGAGAGCGGTATAGGGTTTATTAGTGATTTGTCAGATTCGCACCGGAATCGGTTGCAATTTGACACTTCCTACGGTTCTGAATCGTTCATCTTCCGGTGTAATTAAACCAGAGATTACTGCCATGTTTTCAAAACCTGCTACTATGGAGGCGAAAGTATTTTTGAGAAGAAGAGACATAATTTTTTTCATAACGACATTTTGTTAAAGGATTAGTACCTATAAGTTTATTAAGTTCAAGTTTTCTTTCAGACTTCTTGAGTTGATTCTTATTCTTAAATCTTTCCTCTGAAAGCCTTTCAAGAATGGAAAAGTAAAGATAACAGATTTTTGATTAATTCGGATTAGAACAATCTTTCTGCATGTATCGACATCATTATTAGCATCTTAAACTGGTCTTTATTGACTTTTTCAAGTCTCCTTTCGACCGGTTTCACTTTTATAACATTATTTCACCAAAATGGTTTTATCACTTTCTAAATGTTTTTTCATTTTATTTATTTTTCTTTCCATAAATACTTAAAAAAAGTGATTTTATCAGCATTTGAAAGCGATTTGTTAATTTAAATTTTAACACTTTATTTGAAAAATTATAGCCGGAGCCTTAATCGGCTCCGGATGGAAGGATAATATACATATATCATCTTTTAAAGAATAAAGGCTTCCACAATAAGGGAAATTATCATCAAAATGCCAAACACGGCGGCTGCGAGACTTAACTTCTGTCCTGCCGAGACACTGTATTTCCTAATATAAACCCCTACCAATTGAGAAAAAACCATCATAAAGGCAAAAAACTCATCGGCAAGCGTCCAGATGGCTGTCTTCCATGTCCGGATCATCACAACCGACAGAATCACTGCTATCAAGACCAGAATAAATGCACACCAGGCAAACGCCCTCGACTGCAATAGGTTTCTCATCATTAATATTTCTTTATTAACTTAAAACTATAATTTTTTCCCGATTCTCCCGTGAGAATCAGAAAATATATTCCCTGAGCCTCCTTGTCAAGATTAACGGGCACTATATGGCTTCCTTTGAAACGGAGACGATCGGTCATCATTCCGGAAGTGTTATATATGCGTCCGAGCACTGCGTTCTCGGGTAAAGTAATCATATAACGACCCTCACCTTCCGACACAATTATCTCGTGAGTAGGATTAAGTCGCTCAGCGAATTTTCTCTCCTTCTCAATTTTTTCAAGGGCTGTCTCCTTTATGAAATCATCAAAAAGGCTGAAGTCGGAAGGACTTTTCTCCTCCGGTATCATATCTGACTCACGTTGCCAAAGAACGTCAGGATATTCCGTGGCATAATGACGCAAGCGAATATCACTTCCGGCAACAGAATCCGACATATTAAACCACGTCTCGCGCCCTTCTGACTGAGTGAGCAAGCCGGAAATATAATCCTCAAGATTACCCCACGCCGCTATCGCCTGTGTCGGTATTCGTCCGTCATGACGAATATTCTCAATCTCTGCGGCATAACGCGACAAACTCTCCTTCATAGGAGCCGGCATATTATCTGACATGAATTTACCGGAAAGAGAGTAACCTAAAATTGGGAATGCCTTGTTGTCGGCTGCTATAATTACGTATCCTCCCAAGGAATTGGAATAGAGATAGAAGGGCGGGAACAGACGATGTGAAGTAAGCCTGCGCCCGTCATATACGAGGCGCAGATTTTTATTGCCGGAATTTCCCGCCTTCTTAAAAAATAACGATGCTATCTCCTCCCCTCTCTTTCTGGACACAGATTCTCCCCACACATCCATAAAAGAGACACTCGCAACCAAGAGAATGAGCACAAGACTCCGGCTGCGACGACAGCAACCATTATTTCTCATTATGCAACTTCAATTGAAAATATTATTATTCCTCTGCTGCAAGCACCTCTGCCTCCAGCTCCTTATCTTCGCTTTCTCCCTTTACAATGTTCGGAAGCTCCAGTCCGTAATGATTCTTAGCATCAAGAGCCTTAAGAATCAAACCTATTATCAATGCCAGGCCGCCTAATGAAGCAAACACGAGCATCGGTACGGTATAATTATACTTCATAGGATCTTCCACCCCGGGATTGGTTGCGGCAAGCACCGCGCCGATAATCATAGGAAATGCATAAAGCCCTATATTCTGAATCCAGAAAATTACGGCGTATGCTGACCCGAGCAACTTATTGTCGACCAATTTAGGGACAGAGGGCCAAAGGGAAGCGGGCACGAGAGAGAAAGAAATTCCCAATAGGACAATGGCAGTGTATGCGATAAGAGCAGATCTGGTGGCAGGCAAAATCAAAGCAAAGGTTAGATGACAGACAATCATCAGCAGAGCACCGAAAATAAGCATTGTCGCTCCTTTTCCCTTACGGTCAAGGAAGTTGCCGAGAATAGGAGTAACGGCAGCCGCTCCGAGGGGGAACACAAAGAAGACGAAGCCGGCTTGTTGTGCGGTGATTCCAAGATTACACTGAAGCATGTTGATGGCATATTTCTGAAATGGGAAAATTGCAGAATAATACAACACACAGAGGAGAGCCACCAGCCAGAAAACTTTAGATGACAGGATATATTTCAAATCCGAAATTTTGAAAGGATCATCTTTCACTTCTCCATTAGAACCCATCTCAGTCTCAAGTTTCTTATCCATGAATGAATAAACAATAAATGAGATAAGGCCGATAAGGAGAAGAAGCACTCCGGCAGCCATAGGACGGGAAACACTGATATTGTCGTGCAACGTTGCAAGGAACGGAGAGCCGAGCACCACGACAGCAACGCCAAGACGAGCGAGAGCCATCTCCGCCCCCATAGCGAGAGCCATCTCCTTACCCTCAAACCATTTTACGATGCCTCTTGAGACGGTAATGCCTGCCATCTCACATCCGCAGCCAAAAATCATAAAACCTATGGCGGAAAGCTTTGCAGAGGCAGGCATCCCGTCATAGAAGGGGGTAATGTTCCACCATGTGTCGGGGAGATTCACAAAATGATTCATAAAATTCTGCAATCCGCTCCCTTCAAAGGCATCTGTCAAGGCATAATAATTTATAAAGCCGCCGGCAAGCATAACCGAACCGGATAAAATTGCCGTGAAGCGTACACCCATCTTATCAAGAATGATGCCCGCAAAAATCAGGAAGAATACGAACACATTAAGAAAAGTTTCCGAACCCGCAAATCTTCCGTATGCTGTAGGATCCCATCCCTTCGTGCTCTGAAGATATTCCTGGAGCGGGGACAGAATATCCATAAAAATGTAGCAGAAAAACATGCCTGATGCGAGAAGCACCAATGCTGTCCATCTTGCCCATGACTTGTCGCGCAATAGCACGGATGGACTTGATGTTAGTTTAGTTTGTGTTGACATTGTTGTTTGGTTTGTTCTGAAAGTTGTTACTTGTTAATTTAGTCAACTCCAAAGAGCCGGCTATATTTTGCAAAATTACACATTTTATCTCAAACCACCAACCAAACAAGGAATGTAAAAAAGAGAGATGACCCGACGCTATGCTTCGGATTATCTCTCCTGGTTTATTCAATAATTGCGTTGACTCATTTATTGCAGTCGCAGCCGCAACCAAATTGAGCCTTCACACTCTTCTTGAAAGCCTCAAACTGAGGGCCAAATTCTGCAAAGAGTGCATTATCACTGTTTTTCTTGAGAACATGGTGCATGAACCTCATTGCAAGAACAAACTCCTTAGCATGTTTGTCTTTTGCAAAAAGACCTGATTTCTGTGCTTTTTCCACCATAGCCGCAATGTCGTGATGACCGCCGAAATTGAAATTGAGCACTTCAGCCATTTTTCCATCCTTGGCCTCAATCATGTTCACATAATAAGATTTCTTTTCTTTTTCCATAGTATAAGTATATTTAGAATATTATTTCTGGGAATCACTTGATTTCCGGTTTCATAAATAAAAACAATATGCTACGGATTTAGGTTGCTTAATATACCTAAAAAGATGTTGATGTTATATAAATGCCATGCAAACCATTGATTTTAATTTTTATTATGAATTATTTGTTAAATTTTGACATATTTATTGTTTAAAACAAGAATATATCCTAATTTTGCAAGAGAGAACAAGCCGGAATTTGACTGAGATCTGCTTTTCTCTCCTATCATCAGAAGAATACTAACTAATACGAATACATCATCACCTTTTAAAACAACCTACGTATGAAGAGACTACTTCTCTTGACCGTGGCACTTTTATGTTTCGTAACCTGGGGTTTTGCACAGGGTAATACGAGGACGTGCAGCGGAACAGTGATTGACGAACTCGGCGAACCTATGATTGGCGCCACAGTTCAAGCAAAGGGCACCACCACTGCTGTGCCCACCGACATTGACGGTAAATTCTCCTTGAAAATGCCCTCCAATGTCAAAGAGATACAAATCAGTTATGTCGGTTATAAACCCTTAACTTTGAAAGCCGCTCCTGAGATGGGAGTCATAAAGATGGAGCCCGACGCTACAACACTGAAAGACGTTGTTGTAACTTCATCTATCGCTCGCACGAGAGAAACTCCTGTGGCTATCTCCGAACTTACAGCAGGCACAATTGATGTGAAACTCGGAAACAAGGAGTTTCCGGAAGTTCTCAAATCCACACCCGGCGTATGGGCAACTCCCGAAGGTGGTGGATATGGAGACGCGAAGATCAACATGCGAGGCTTTAAAGCGCCTAACGTTGCTGTGCTTATCAATGGTGTGCCAATGAATGATATGGAATGGGGCGGAATATATTGGTCTAATTTCGCCGGTCTATCCGGGGTAACCTCCAGTATGCAGACTCAGCGTGGACTCGGAGCAGCGATTATCTCAGCACCCTCAATCGGCGGAACAATCAATATCGTAACCAAAGGACTTGACTCCAAGAAAGGAGGCTCAGTATGGTACGGCACCGGTAATGACGGACTTAATGATGTCGGCATCAGCCTCTCAACAGGACTTATGAAAAACGGCTGGGCAATTACCGTGCTCGGCAGCCGCAAATGGGGTAACGGATATGTTCAGGGCACGGAATTCGAAGCTTGGAACTATTTCGTGAACATATCGAAAAGAATCAACGACAGCCATCAACTCTCTCTCACAGCTTTCGGCGCACCGCAATGGCACGACCAGCGTAACTATGCCAATGGTCTTACTATCGAAGGATGGCAGGAAGTCAAGAACTATATGAACGGGGAAAGCCAGTATAAATATAACCCTGTGTTCGGTTATGACAATGAAGGGCAGCAGCGCACTTCCAACCGCAACTTCTATCACAAACCTGTAATCTCTCTTAACCATATCTGGCAAATTAACGAAAAATCATCTCTCTCCACCGCCTTATACACATCTCTCGCTACAGGTGGCGGCTATTCCGGTCAGGGTCGTTCAACTACATGGAACGGCAATTCCATCAGCTACTCCTCTTGGTATGGAGCAACCAATGGCATACTTTCCACCCTTTTCCGCCGTCCGGACGGAACATTCGACTACGGTGCGATCCAGGACATGAACTCATCCTCAACCACCGGCTCAAACATGGTGATGTCTGCCAGCAATAACAACCATCAGTGGTATGGACTTATCTCAACTTATAAGAACGAAGTAATCCAGAACAAGCTTTTCCTTACAGGCGGTATCGACCTCCGCTACTATATAGGCGATCACAACAACAAAATCATTGACCTTTACAGTGGCGAATACTATATGGATGACAGCAGCCGTAAGAACGTAAAGGTTGAAAATAATGCAGCAGCAGCCGATCCCAACTGGATGTATGAGAAACTTGGAGTAGGCGATATAGTTTATCGCAATTATCAGGGCAAGACTCATCAGGAGGGTATCTACGGTCAGGGTGAATATAAGATTCTCGACGGCAAAATAACCACCATCCTCGCCGGCTCACTGAACGTAACCACCTATCAGCGTATCGATCATTTCTATTATGATGCGGAACATGCAAAATCACCTACACGTTCTTTCCTCGGAGGAACAATAAAAGGTGGTGCCAACTGGAACATTGACCGCAACAACAATATCTTTGTAAACGGTGGCTTCATCTCAAAGGCTCCTTTCTTCTCCAATGGCGTATTCC
This sequence comes from uncultured Porphyromonadaceae bacterium, assembly GCA_947176915.1. Classification (GTDB taxonomy): domain Bacteria; phylum Bacteroidota; class Bacteroidia; order Bacteroidales; family Muribaculaceae; genus Lepagella. The sequence continues at coordinate 20,397 of CAMWSM010000025.1, forward strand.
TTTCGTCAGCTACCAGCAATGCCATCAACCCGAATCCTAAGAATGAGAAAATCGGTTCTTTCGAACTTGGCTATGGCTACCATTCTCCAAAATTCTCTCTCGAACTGAACGCCTACTATACCCGTTGGATGGACCGTACAGACCGCGACACACAGCGTTCAGGTGAAATTTCCTCCGGAGAGAACGCCGGCGAGCGTTATACTATCAATCTTGAGAACGTACAAGCTCAGCACCTCGGCGCTGAGGTGAACTTCACCTATAAGCCTACCAATTGGTTTGAGCTGCAGGGCATGTTCTCATGGGGCGACTGGACGTGGGCAAATAACGCCAAGGGATATTTCTACAACAGCCAGGGCGAGCCCCTCAAAAACACTCAGGGCGCTCTCGCCTCCGGCATCAAGGCTGAAGATCATGCCTGGGCTATCGTAAATCAGAAAGGTGTGAAAATCGGCGGCTCCGCGCAGACCACAGGTGCGCTTGCAGTAACTTTCAAGCCATTCAAAGGATTCCGCATAGGCGCTGACTGGACAATGTCGGCACGCAACTACTCAGACTATGCAGTGAACGGGTCCGACCTCTCCGCCGGTGCTATCCTCAATGTAGCAGATCCCTGGAATATTCCTTGGGGCAATGAGTTCGACCTCTCTGCAAGCTACAAATTCAAGATGGGCAAACTTGACGCGACCCTTTATGGCAACGTCTATAACCTCTTCAATTATTACTACGTGAAGGATGCCACAACCAACTATAATGTAGCCGGTGCATGGGACAACGCATTCAAGGTGTTCTATTCTTTCGGCCGTACATTCTCAGTGCGTCTTAAAGTGAATTTCTAATCACCCCGAAACAATACGTAAAAAATGAAAACCAAATATATCAAATCGCTCGCTCTTCTCTTAGGTGCAGGAATGCTCGGGGGTTGTGGTGAGAATGCATGGAACGACCATCTCGACGGTTTTAAAGAGCCGGATGTCTATACCAAGACTGAGACAATCAATTATACCCTTACCGAAACGGACTATTCCACTATAGCCGGCTTGGCTGCTAACAAAACAATAGCCGCTGCCGATGGTGAAGCCGATGCACTCAAGGCGATCGGGACAAATGCATGCTTTGCAACCCAGGAGCAGGCTCAGAAATATCTTCCGGCATTTCTGGCAAACTCCTCTTTCCCCTATTTCGCACTAAACGACGGAAGCTCAGTAAAGGTATCATACGCCCTTGCTTCCGGTTATTCAACTGAGGCAGATGCTATAAACGCCAACTGCCCGCTATATAAAGTAACAGATGAGGACTACCAAGGCGCATGGGGCAGCGAGGAAGATTTCATCAGCGGATTCGCACCCGTAACTCCGGCAGCCGCCAATCTTCCTAAGATTCTTCTTGCAGCATATCCTAACGCTGCTGCCGGCGATTATGTCCTTGCATCTTACGCCGAGGCATCTCAGAATCCTATCTTCAGCGCCGTAGAGGGCGGAGATGATGTGCCGACCTCTATTGAAGAATCCTTTACTGCGGATGAGGGAAATTTCACAAAGGAGGATATCACTCTTCCTGAAGGTTCCACATACGTATGGAGATGGGGTTCTTACAACGATGTAGGATATATGCAAGCTTCCGGCTATGTAAATAAACAAAATCTTGATTCCGATAGCTGGCTCGTTTCTCCGGCTGTGAAAATTGATGGAAATGCAACGCTCTCTTTCCAATACATAGTAAATTTCTTTGCTGATGTGGCAACTGCCGAAAAGGAATTGACATTAGGCGTGCGCGAAGAGGGTTCAAAAGCATGGACAGGAGTAGAAATTCCTAACAAGCCTACCAAGTTAAGCTATGATTGGATAGAGTCAGGCAATATTGACCTCTCCGCATGGAATGGAAAAACTATTGAGATAGGTTTCCACTATATCAGCACAACGGCGAAAGCAGGCACTGCCAGAATTACGGATGTAAAGGTTCTCCCTGCCACCCGTGCTACACGTGCAGCAGTAGCGGAAGTTCCGACAGAAGCAAAATATGCTATCTATTCATTTGATGGATCAAAATGGTCTGTTCCTGAAAATACAGTTGTGCTGCAGCCTGCGGATTACACAGCAATGGGTCTTAAATATGGAAATATGCAGGATGCGCAGCCCTCTCTCTACCTCCCGACTTATCTGAAGTCTGCTCTTCCATACGCTCAGGATGAGGATCAGATTACTGTTGTTTACCGTTACTACACAGGTTCTGCTACAGTAAACCGCGCTGACCTCTTCGATTTCAACGGCAGTGAGTGGTCAAAGGGCAATATCGTTACAGACCAGTTCACCCGTAACAATAATGTCTGGAAGTTCAACCCCTCTGTCATTATCAATCTTCCTGCCGTGAAGAATGATGCTGCGAGTGTGCTCTACTATCAGACTTGTGTAAACTGGGTTTATGAAAATATCGACCGTCCGCTTGGCTCAACCAGCATCACTTCAGGCGTAGGCTACGTAACAAAGTATGGCAATAACGAATATTATTCCGGCACAAGTGCTTATCAGTGCAACGTAGATCTTCGCGCCTCTGCTGCAAAAGGACAATATCCCGGAGGATACGAGGATATGTCGGATGAAGAGATTGTGGAACTGGAGAAATATCGCTTCTGTTATGAGGTGTTCCCCGCTGCGCTGAAGACTCTGCATCCGGATGCGAAGCCTATTGCAGGAATGGACATAACCTACACAGTTAACTTCTCCGCTTATTCAGGTTCTTCTACGGATGCTTACCAGATGATATATAAAGTGGTCGGCACCGGCGAATTTGAGTTTGTAAGTTGTACATGGTGGGCAAACGGAACAAGCAGCCTTGCCAAATAGTCCTTAATTCATATCAAAAAACAGGCTATCAGAATGCTCTGATAGCCTGTTTTTTGATATGACAGAAATTACATTATTTGGCTGGAGAAGGAGCCGGAGAATTTTTACGTTCCGCAACCTCCACAAGATATACTGAAACTATCATAAGAATGATAGCCGCTATCTGCCACCATGAAAATATATCCTGTCCTAAAATGTAACTTGCAATTGCCGCAACAATAAGGATAAGGTCTCCATAAAGTGCCACGACTGTTGCCGGCAATTCCTTTAAAGCGAAATCTTGAAGCAGATAACTTACGGAAGTCGGGAATATCAGTACGAATAAAAGGACAAGCATCGGAGTGGAGAATAACCCCTGAGTCAAGACAGGCGCATGCCATCCTTGAACACACACGAGAATGATTGCGGGAACAGCACCTCCCAAAAACGTCCATTTTGAAACCGTAGCGCTGCTGAGTCGCTTGAGATAGCGCTTCTCTATTACCAAATAAGAGGCATACAGTACGGAAGATGCCAGACAAAACATGTTTCCCTTAAACGGGTCTGATGCGACGGCTCCGCTCCGCTGAGTCAGCACACATAACAATGCCCCTCCAAAGCCTATCAAAATACCGGCGACCTTTCCTTTCGACAGTTGTTCAGTTTTTAGAATAAGGCATATTATATAGACCCATACCGGTTGCAGGCTGATGAATATGGAGGAGGAGATCGGTGTGGTATATGTAAGACCTAAAAGAAGCGTCCACATATAACCGAATACAAAGATCATCCCTACTCCGAACAATGTCAAATTATCCCGCCATGTAGATTTCTCACTTTTATCTTTACCAAATATTCCCCATATCCAGAAGAAAAGGCTTCCGAAGGAAAGTCGAAGCACAACTCCAGACATAGCTGTCATCCAGTTGGGCAATAAATAGCGTAAGGCGTTCTCGTTAAGACCGGAGAACACCTTGGAGGAGAACATCTCTATATTCCCCTTTAGTTTCCCGTTCATAACCTTGCATGCTTTTTAATCAAGATATTGCGAAATCACTCTCTTAATGGAATCACCGGGAATAAAACCTATCGTCCGATACATCTCCTTGCCATCCGGAGAAATAAAAATGAGTGCCGGTATGTTATGGACATCATACTTTTGGGCTAATTCGGGAACACTGTCAACATCTACAGAAACAAAGTCAACATTGCCGTGATATTCATCTTTCAACTGTTCAAAAATCGGCTTAAGCTGTTGACAGGGAGGACACCATGTAGCGGAGAAGTCGACCACCATAGGCAGCCCGTTTTCCGAAATCAGACCTCCATCGGCAACTTGTGTGCCTTGTGCTTTCATTTCGGTTATTTCAGTAGTTGTCTCACTTGATTTTCCGGCACATCCGGCAAGAAAAAAACAAGCCGCACCAGCGGCGAAAAACGCTAATTTCTTTATCATTCTATAAATTATTAAATTGCAGAATCGTCATAACTCCATCATTTCTGACGCTATATTAATATTATAACAATTTTAGACAGAATTTATCTGAATGGAAAGCATTTTTTTAGTCCTTGAGGGAACATGGCAGAGAAAGAAGAGTGAAATAGATCTTAAAAAGGGTGTATCAAAATTTTGATACACCCTCTCCGGAACGAAATATTCTATTTATTATTAGATCTCCTTATCGTGTTCCAACAGAAGCGTCATCGAAGGACGGTCGCATATTTCAGAAGGACCGAAATACTGAATAGGACCCGGATACTGATAGAGAGTATTCAATGCGAGGGTCTCACGCATGGAAGCGAACTTCAGGTAGGGACGACCGTTAAGGTTTACGAGTGCCTTCTGGATAACAGGCTTCATCTTACCATTACGACGCTCCATATTCATCATCATGGTGATTGGAATGCCGCCGGCAATCCAGTTCTCAGACTTGTCGGTAAGGTTACGCACAGAACTCATATAGCCTGTAAGACCGGCATTAATAAGCATGGCAGCGTTGAAACCGAGAGCGTAAGTATAGTCGGCATCAAAGTTAGTCGGGTCGGCGCAACGTCCTTCATAGCCGAAGAAGTGGTGCTGAGCGTTAAATTTGCCTGAATACTGACCAATCTCTGCCATCTCCTCCAGACGCTGAGCCACCATCTGGCTTAAGAGGCTCTCTGTCTGAATAAGCGAAACCTGTACATTACCGTGGCTGTCGCGGTCAAGGCTAAGCTGAAGAGCTATTGTGGTCGGCAAGCTCTTATAAAGCTCAGCATTTGCTCCTGTGAGGAATGAATGGATTTTTTCAAGCTTCTCTTCATTCTCAAGTCCGTCAAGTTCTGCTCCATGATGAGCAAGCACATCATTAAGTTCTGCAATAAGGTCTTTCATTGAAGGAATGAACTCGATAAGACCTTCCGGCACAAGGACAGTACCGAAGTTCCAGCCCAGTTTGGCACGCTCAGAGATTACATAACAGATATAGTTGACAATGTTATCGAGAGTCATGCGCTTTGCAAGCACCTCCTCAGAGATAAGACAGATGTTTGGCTGAGTCTCAAGAGCACATTCAAGAGCGATATGGGAAGCGGAACGACCCATGAGCTTAATGAAGTGGTAGTATTTTTTTGCAGAGTTACAGTCGCGCTGAATATTGCCGATCACCTCGCTATACACTTTACAAGCAGTATCAAAACCGAAAGAGGTCTCTATCCATTTGTTCTTGAGGTCGCCATCGATGGTTTTAGGCACACCAATCACTTGTACCCCTGCCCCTATATTCTGATAATACTCAGCGAGGACAGCAGCATTGGTGTTGGAATCATCACCGCCAATGATTACGAGGGCTTTTATGTTAAGTTCTTTAAGACATTTCAAGCCGGCTTCGAACTGCTCGGGAGTCTCAAGTTTTGTACGTCCTGAACCGATGATGTCAAAACCGCCTGTGTTTCGATAATCCTTGAGGAAACCGGCTGTAATTTCCATATACTGATGATTGATGAAGCCGGAAGGACCCATAAGAAATCCATAAAGGCGACATTCTTTATTAAGCCGCTTGATGCCATCGAAAATACCGCTCACTACGTTATGTCCGCCGGGAGCCTGGCCGCCTGAAAGAATTATGCCGACATTGAACGGCTCCTCTACTCTCTCCTCGTTGTCTGCTTCCTCAAACTGTACTATAGGAAGCCCATAAGTGTGGGGGAAAAGTTTCTTAATCTCCTCCTGATCGGCTACTGATTGGGTGGCTTCGCCGATATGGAGTTTCACCGGACCCTGAAGGGCTTTCGGAAGTTTGGGCTGATATTCCGCCCTTACTCTTTGAAGTGGACTCTTTTTCATTATTAACTTTTTACCTTAAGGTGATTTATTATGCTGACAAAATTAGTGAATCTTATTGAAAAATGCAACTTTATTTTTCATCTTTACCCTCTTGTGAAGCAAGCCATCTTTCAGCAGCCTCCAGGTCGGCGGGAGTATCAATCCCGATGGTTTGTTCGGGCGTAACTGCCGTCTTTATGCTATATCCGTTTTCAAGCCAACGAAGTTGCTCCAGACTCTCAGCCTTTTCAAGAGGACTTCTTTCAAGACGGGTGATTTCACCCAGGACATCGCTTCGATAAGCATAGATTCCGACATGAGTGAGGAAAGTGTGCTTGTCAAGCCACTCCTTCCACTCCACACTTCTAATATAAGGAATTATGCTTCGACTGAAATATAGAGCATTCCCATCCTCACCACACACTACCTTCACGAGGTTAGGATCGAACAATGCCTCAAAACCAAGATTTTTATCAAATTCCCTGACGAGAGTTGCAAGACCGACCCCATCCTCTTCAAAACACTTCATAAGTGCCTTAATCTGTGAAGGAGCGATAAAAGGCTCATCGCCCTGAACATTGATTATCACATCAGCCGGTTTCCCAAGTTTACAGAATGCCTCATACACCCTGTCGGTGCCACTTTTGTGGTCAGGTGAGGTCATAACTGCGGTAAATCCTGCTTTCTCCACACAATCACGTATCCGCTCATCATCGGTAGCGACTGCAACGGTGGCACCGGTTTCGGCAGCCCTACGGCACACTCTCACAATCATCTCCTCTCCTCCGATCTTTGCGAGAGGTTTCCCCGGGAAACGACTTGACCCGTAACGCGCCGGTATAATCACGATAAATCTTCTATCCATTTTAAGTTTGATTATAAGAATCTAATTAGAGGTCTTCTTCCCCTTGAATCTCGTCACTGTCTTCTTCAACCATTCAGGCACGAGCACTGCTCCTATGCAAAGATAAACATAGTAGGATATGATGCGCCAGAAGATCGCGAGAATGAGAGCCATGCCCGCTGTAGGTATGAAATCGGCATAATACTCGGAGAAGAGCCATTCGCTGACTCCCGATCCACCCGGTGTAGGACTCACCATAAGCACTACCCAAATGACGAACTCACGCGCAAAAATCACCCATTGATGAGCATTCTCCTGTGGAAGAAAACCTAAGAAGAGAGCGTTTACAACAAGATAACGTGATGTCCATGACAAGGCAGTTCCCCCAAACACTTCAAGCCAGAATCGCATTGGTTTTGTACGCAATTCTTTTGAGGTTGCCACCATATTGTCGGCCAGTCCTGTCGCAGATGAGTTCCAGCGTTTAAGCCATTTCCACTGAAAAATCTTGTATATCACCTTCCTTATCCATTCAGGTTTCCAGATTATGCCGGAAAACAGGATAAATGTCCATACAAAAATTGCCGTATAGACAAGCCAAAATGTCAATCTTATTCCATGAGTAAAGGCGCCCCCTCCTGACGTGAATATCTCATGAGCAGGGGTAAACAGCACAATAATCGGACAAAATATGACAAAGAATAACTCGTCAAGAAAAAGTGTGGTAATCATAAGCGTCGTGGCTCGTCCGAATTCTATGCCCTGAGAATTAAGGAACACCATTCCGAGCGAACTGCCGCCGACAGCGGAAGGAGTGATACAGGAGGTGAACTCACAGAGGAAATCCACTTTGAACGCCTGGCTCCAGCGTAGCTGATGATCGGTCAAAGCCCTGAATCTCCAGCTTAATCCAAAGTCGCGACCCAGCATGCAAAGAAATGCCAGTACAATGCACGCCCATGTCCACCATGTGAAATGAATCCCTTTCCACACTTCCGCAAGATTTTCTTTTTTGGCATCGTGCCAGAACATCAGAACGACCACCGTCAGGCCTATGATAACCGGCAGCAATACTTTCCATAAAGAAAATATATTTTTGTCTGACTGATTTTTCACCTCGTCTGTCATACAAACAATCTATTTAGGATATTAATTCAGGATTAATTTTTCAAATCAAACCGCCTGCCCGTCATTTGCGGGAGGTTGTATTGATAAGAGTCTCATAGCGATCGTTCACTTCACCCACTACATCCTCCCAACTCCTGACTAACGTATTACGCGCCTCTATTCCAACCCTCATCACTTTCTGCCTGTCGAGAGCAAGATTAGAAATCAGACGGGCAAATTCCTCGGGTTGCTTATTTACAAGAAAACCATTTCTTCCATCGTCGACCACTTCTGCAGAGGTAGAACCTTTCAGAAGAATCGACGGAGTGACCATAGCCGCGGCTTCCCTGACAACCAAAGGTGCATTATCATAAAAAGAGGGGAAGATAAACAGATCGCTGGCGGCATAATAGTCGCTCAGACGTCTACGTTCGGTAATCACTCCATTGAAAATCACCTTGTCAGCTAATCCCTTCTCTGTTACAATTTTTTGTATCTCGGAGGCTGCATAACCGTTTCCAACGAAATTCATCCTAAAATCCACGCTGTCCTTTATTAAAGCCAGAGCCTCGACAATCACTCCTATCCCTTTTTCCCAGATGTGCTGACCGACAAAAAGAAGATTAAGTGTATCCTGAGGAAGACCAAGGCGCTTCCTGGCGTCAAGTTTGTAATCAGCTGGATTCCCTTTTATCAAAGATGCAAAATCATTTCCGTTTTCCACAACAGTAAGTTTCCCTTTGAACCCATACTCCCTGACCGTATCCTCCACGTATGCCTGCGGAATCCAGACTTCATCGCAGGCATTGAAAAAATTTAAGATCCTCTTCATTATTATAGGCACTGCCCAAGGGAAATGCTTGAAAGAATGTTCAAGATCAGAGCGATATTTGGAATGGAATGTGCCGATCAATGGAATATGTTGATGCTTTTTAACATACACTGCCAGCCTACCGGAGGAGAAAGGACAATGGGAATGAAGAATACTGAAATCGGTTTTTCTCAAGCGGCTCCAAATAAAAGGATCAAGTTTAGGGTAGCCATAGCGATATGGCTTTCGAGATTGGATGGGGAGGGAAAAAAAGCGCATCACGTCATAAGGATACTCCCCTTTTACAGGGTTCCACGGCGTAACTACACAAGGCGTTTTCCCTAATCTCATGAGCCAATATACGTAATTCTCCACCGTCAGCGTGACTCCATCCATGATGGGAGGAAAACTGTCGTTGAAGATACCATACAGCCCTTTTTGGGTTGGATATTTTAACCAATAACTCATTTACGTCTGCAAAATTAAGGGATTCTGCCTTTATATGCAAAAAATTCCACCCCTTTTGGGATGGAATTTTTATTCTTGAGGTGCCAACCAGATTCGAACTGGTGTGAACGGTTTTGCAGACCGGTACCTAACCACTCGGACATGGCACCTAATAAGGCTTAGCCGTCTCTTCGGCTTTGCGACTGCAAAATTAACACTAAAAAATCATTCCTCCAAATTTTTTCGTAATTTTTTAGGAATCATTTTTTAAATTTTTCATAAATCACTACCCCTTTGTGTTTTATCTCCTTGATCTGAGATTCGTTTTTCGGATCTACATGGTATTTTGAAAGCGGAGGCACTACTACCCTTGTTCCGGGTTTTATCCTGTCGGGATGACCAAGTATAGCCTTGTTTTCTTCATATATGATAGGCCATAGATTAAAATTTCCATAATGTTCCTTGGCTATTGTCGTGAGATAGCGGGTAGTGGTGACAGTGTCATAAACGGGAGCCGCTTCCTTTCCATCCCCTTTTTTCTCATCAGTATTGAGATCGGAGGGTTGAGTTGGAACGACATCCTCGCTTTCTGAAACTGTCATTGGCGAGATTTTCTCCTCAAGGCTATCAAAAGGTAGCGGATCCTGTTTGGCGGATTGAACTTTAACAGATTGAATTGCATCCGCACTATCTTTATTTCCTCTATACGGAAAAAGACCCATATAATAGGCTCCAATACCTATTCCACACACAACTGCCACTGCCACAAGGAAACCAACAAAAAAGCCTTTGGCGAAACGAAAGCGGGAAAGCTCGGAGAGCTCGGAATTATCGGAGCCCTCGGACTTTTCGGAATTATCGGACTTTTCGGAATTATCGGAATTATCGGATAGCGTCGAGGTTTCAGAGGACTCCGAGAGCTCCGAGAATTCCGAGGACTCCGAGGACTCCGAGAGCTCCGAGAATTCCGAGGACTCCGATAATTCCGATAACTCCGATAATTCCGAGAGCTCCGAGGGCTCTGATGTCCCTTCCAGCTGAGAAATCGGCATATCATCCGGAATCTCCATTGCCTCAAAAGCTTCAAAGGGCTGGTTAACCCTTGCAGCCAGAGCCTTGCCGGCAACAAATATAATCTTTCGGTGCTGAGGAATTTCGTATTCCTCCCCGGTTGATACATTCACACTCTTCCGAGACTCCACATCTATCACCTTGAATGTCCCGAAACCCTTTATGCGAATATTCTCTCCTTTTTCAAGTTCAGTCTCCAATATTCGCATAAAAGTCTTTAGAAACTTTTCGCAAATATCTTTCTGCTTTCCGGTTGCGAGAGCAAGCAATGCGACAAGTTCCTGCAGAGTCACCTTAGTTTCCATTCCGAATCTTTTGTTTTAATGAAGTTGACGGGCGAAAGGAAAGCACAATTTTAGGAGGAACAAGCAGACGTTTCCCTGAGGCAGGATGCACTGCCACTCTTTCAAGTCGTTTTCTGGGCTCAAAAGACCCAAATCCGCTAAGATTGACGGTATCAAGATTTGAGGCACACTCCCCAACTACATTTGCAAGCCCTTCAATCAGAGTGTCCACCTCCTCCTTGCTAATCTCAAGTTCTTTAGACAGCATTTCAGTCAGTCGTTTGGTATCCATTTTCCCGTTTTTTTAAGTGAGTCTGCAAAAGTAGTAAAAATTTATTACATTTTCACTCAGCCGGGGTGGCAGGATGAGCCGGAGATGCCATTCCTCCCGTTACGGCTCCTGATGAAGGCTGTGCCTCCGGAGCAGCCGGTTCGGGGTTACTGACCGGCTGCATGGCTGCAGGTTGTGGGAATGCCGATTGCGGCATAGGGAAAGCAGGATTCTCCGGACTTCCGCCATTCTGAAAGAAAGGATAAGGCATTCCGAAAACAACATCCGGATTCTTGCCCGGACAGATATAGCCATCGATGATAGTGTCGCGTCCGGATGGGCTCTCATAAGTATATAGATGGAAACGATAAAGCATAACTGCTATATGTTCAAACACCGCACTCATAATTGCTTCATACGGAATCCACTTTGAAGTAGACGTGAAGCAGTAGACTTGCAGAGGTATGCCGTAAGGAGTCTGAGCAAGAGTGGTAACAAAACAATCATTTCCTGCCCCGGTGCTTGCGATATTGGGATTAGCGTCGAGCCACATTTTCAGATATGCCCGGAACACTCCGAGATTAGTGTCAATGGAGCCATCGGCAAGACCTGCAGGATTAGCCGCATTCTGTTCCTTACCTTCGCTTCTCTGCTTTAATTTGGCATCAATCCAAGCCTTCATCATCGGAATCTTGGAGAATTCATCAAGCAGAGCCTGATCACACGGAACCACGCTGTCAGCATCAATCATATAAGAACGCTGAATGCGGCGCGTATTGCTTTGCTGCATTGTACGATAATTAGTAAACCCATTGCTGACAAGATTGTAAGGAGGAAGAGTTGTTGTTGTCTTATCCCAGTTCAACACTTTCACTGCGGTCAGAGAAACTTCCGTTACGGTGCCATTTGCATCACCAACCTTTATCCAGTCCCCTACATGCAAGGAATCATTTTCCGAAAGCTGCACTCCGGCTACCACACCCAATATACTGTCTTTGAAGACTAACATAAGGACCGCAGCGAATGCGCCAAGTCCGGCAAGCAGAGATGCAGGCGACTTATCAAATAGAATTGCGAGAATCACAATCGCAAATATTATCCATACCACTCCCTTTACAAGCTGTGCCAGACCATTGAGAGGAAGATGACGTTTATTGGCACGCTCATTGATATGCTTCCATGTAACATTGACCAGCAAGGTTATACTGTTAGCCACTATATAACAGATATATATCCATGTCAGTCTTGTGAGCCAGGTAGCCAATGAAAGTTTTCCATTCAGCGTTATCTCAATAAAGATTAGGAAAACTATCGCAGGAATCAGTCGTGAAGTCTTTGTGAAGAAACCCTCCTCGACAAGGTATCCGTAGACGGCTGCGTGAAGATGCTTTCCCAGACGGTTCATAATTGCCATCAGAATCCATTTCACAATATAGCCTACTCCAATCGCAATAAGGAAGACCAAAGCCGCATAGACAACAGTTGTCATTGTCTCGTTATTTTCCAAGCCTACGAGAGACAGAAGGAAATGCACAAGCTTCATGAGAAGATGTGCGATAGCATACGTGCTCTCCTGAGCGGGTTCGGACAGTTCTACTTTAGGAATAGCAGCTGCCGCTTCATGAATCTGTTCGGGGATCATATATTTAAGTTTTAGCGTTTACAGATGGAATTTTAAGTCCTTAGTAAGTGTTACAATAATTCTTGCCGTTTTGTTCATTTTTCTTAAATTTTTATGGTAGTGCTATTAGAAAAGTCTATTTTGTGAAATCATAATAAAGGTTCTGTTGTCGCAAGCGAAATTGTAATTTTTTGATTTTGAATGCTTCTATACCGCTTTAATATATTTTAACATTTAAAACTCTTCTATTTTGCACACACATTCAAGCAATGTGCACAAGATTGAAAAATATGTTGTAAAACATAAAATCAATATATC
>CAMWSM010000026.1 GCA_947176915.1 uncultured Porphyromonadaceae bacterium
TTGGCTTGGCGGTGGAAGCCGCTTAGCCTATGAATAATTTTTTAACGAACTATTGCTTTATGCGATGCAAAATTAATTCTTAATGATGATATTTCAAAATTCACCCTCTATTTAATCCCGGCAGATTTGTAATTTAAAAAAATTTGCTAAATTTGTAGTGTGAAGTTACCATTCGTAAAGCGTCCGTTGAAAGATGTATTGGTGGCATTCGGTTTTATTCTTGTGTGTGGCCTGCTTGTCTTTGCTGCATTCTGGGCATATCATCAGTTTATCACCACTCCCCCTTACGTCGATCCTGACAGGTTTCCTGTCAGGGGAATTGACGTGTCTTCTCATAACGGGGATATCGACTTTATGAAAGTTAAGAAGAGCGGCATTGATTTCGTCTTTATCAAAGCCACGGAGGGGGGAGATTTTAAAGACAAGAATTTCCGCACAAACTACGAAAAGGCATCGAAAGCCGGTCTTAAGAAAGGGATTTATCACTTTTTCCGTTTTGACCGCGACGGAGTGGAACAAGCCCTAAATCTTCTCCGGGCTGTCGGTAACCGACACCCTGAGCTCGGATTGGTGATAGACGTTGAAAAAACGGGCAATCCCGACTCCATTCCTCCAAAACTTATCAACGAACGTCTCACAGAGATGGTGGATTATCTCAATCTCTTGGGGCATAGGGTGATGTTCTATTCCAACAGAGCGGGATATTATGATTTCTTAGCCGAATCCTTTCCCGGATATCCACTCTGGATATGCGGCTTCTCTCAAAATCCTATCTATGCTGAATGGACTTTCTGGCAATTTGACCACCATGGGAAAGTTGACGGAATCAAAGGGGATGTGGACCTGGATGCCTTTTGCGGAAACAGAGAGGAATGGCAACGCTATCTGAGAGGCGATCTCTGGCCCTATTCCGCTCATACTCACAATTGAAATTCTTGCCATTTTCAGCCACAATAAGAGGGGCTGTCTTTACGTTACTTATCAAGGGTGATGACATTCTCAGCCACTCTATTTTTATCATGCAATCCATAATAACAGACCTCATCATTCATTTCAATAGATATATATGCTCCGGATCCTCATTTGTCCGGAATTATCTTTCCGCTCTGCTTGCCGCAATAATGTTATTCCTTATTGCGCCTGACGCCTATTCCCTGAATCCCGATTTTTATGCCGCAACATCCAGACTATCCTCGGGCAAGTGGGCAAAAATCGAGGTAACCTCCACGGGAATGCAACTGATCCCAAACGCCACCCTTAAGTCTCTTGGCTTTTCCGATCCTAAGAAAGTAAATGTTTACGGCTTCGGGGGAAGGATGTTGTCGGAATCTCTTGACAATTCAATGACAGATGACCTTCCAATCCTCCCCTCCGTAATTACACCGGAAGGAATAATCTTTTTCGGTCATAACAATATCACCTGGAATCAGTCGGTTGAAAACCCGGGACATAAAATGAATCCTTATTCCGAGAAATCATTTTATTTCATCAGCGATTGCGATGCCACACGCCCCGAGCCCGGAGAGCCGAAAGTGGCATTCAATGAATCATATCCGGAAACCACAAAATTCAAACGCCGTATTCTCCATGAGCAGGAGGCAATTGCCCCATACGATTCGGGAAGCCTTTTGCTCGGCGAAGATTTCAAGACCCAACCCAGGCGTGTCTTCTCATTTAACCTGCCCGACCCGGCAGGTGAAGCAGATGTAAACGTCTGCTTCGGTGCCAATGTATCAAATGGTTCATCAACTTTAAATATTGATTTAGGCGACGGCGACCCTTATTCCCGCAATATCCCGGGAGTAAACAGTTCTCAGGTGTTTCTTGTCCGCAAAAGCTTTCCCGGAAAAGTTGAGGCTAAAGAGAAACTTGACGTTACCATTCAATATTCCAATACGGGAGTGGCATCCACAGCCGCCCTTGATTTCATTGAAATATTCTATGATTCATCTATCAGATTAAGGGATAATCAGCTTTATTTCTATGTAGCGCCGGATTCAGAGAGCAATGTCAGAGTGGAGAATTGCAACGAGACAACGGTGATCTGGGATATAACCGACCCACTCCACCCCCGCCTTGCAGATTTGCGCCGCGAGGGTTCCTCTGCCGTTTTCACATCACCGGCAGGCTACCACGAATATGTGGCTTTCAATAATTCAAAATGCGGATATGCCGTAAAGGAGGCGGGAAAGATTGCGAACCAGAACATTCATGGAATGGATATTCCGGAGATGCTTATTGTCGCTCCCTACTCATTCAAAAGCGCAGGAGACCGTCTTGCCTTACTGCATGAGCAGACTGACGGCAAGAGATGTCTTGTCCTGACCCCGGAAGAGATCTATAACGAATTTTCCTCCGGCACTCCCGATGCCACTGCCTTCAGGAAATTATTGAAAATGTGGTATGACCGCGCAAAGGCTGCCGGCGTGCCACACACAAAATTCTGCCTGCTAATGTCACGTCCTACATACGACAATAAGGGATGTACCGCCGAGGGAAAAAAGACTCCGTATCCACGCATTCCAATATGGCAGACAGAAACCTACTTCTCGGAAACCACCTCATATTCCACGGATGATTATATCGGAATGCTGGCAGACAACATCACTCCTCTTAACAAAAATTCGGCAGAGATAATGGTGGCTGTAGGCAGAATGCCTGTGAGAACTCTTGCGGAAGCGGAATCAGCCGTCGCAAAAATTGAAAAATACATTAAGTCTCCCAATTTGGGTTATTGGCGCAACAATATAATGGTTATTGCGGACGACCAAGACGCCGGAGTGCATCTGAAGCAGGCTGAAAATGTAATGTCGCTTCTCACCTCGGCTCCACGTGGAGATAAGTATGTGTATGAGAAGCTGTATCTCGATGCTTATCCTCTGGAATATTCCGGAGTCGGCGCCGTCTATCCTCAGGCTAAAACGAGATTGCTGGAGAAATGGAACGAAGGCGTGGCATGGATAGACTATATAGGACATGCCAATCCCACCAGCTGGACACATGAGAACCTTCTGACATGGAATGACATCAACTCCATGAATAATAAAAATCTTCCCTTTCTATATGCCGCCACCTGCGAGTTTCTCCGATGGGACTCCGACGACATAAGCGGCGGAGAGATCATGTGGCAAAATCCGGATGGAGGAGTGATCGGGATGATATGTCCGAGCCGAACCGTATATATAACTCTCAACGGACTCCTTAATGCAGCCTCAGCAAAATTTCTTCTGACGGAAGATGAGAACGGAAATCTCCCGGCATTGGGCGAGGTTATGGTGAAAGGGAAAAATAACACTCCCAACGACAATAATAAATTGAGATACGGCTTTTGCGGCGATCCCTCCCTCACTCTTCCGAATCCTTCATACGAAGTCAGAATCGACGGTTTCAACGGCTCTGTTCCGGGCAAGGATGAGGACTATCCGGTAGTAGGGGCAAGAGGGTCGATAAGTCTCCGGGGGAGCATCACCGATCGGTCGGGAAATGTAATGGAGGATTTCGACGGCATTGTGGAATTGAGAATATTCGATTCTGAAACGGTGAGGACAACTCTCGGAAATGGCGCTGACGGAAAAGTCGACACATATAATGACAGAAAAAACAGACTTTACACAGGGCGTGTAAAGGTAAATGCCGGCAGATGGTCAACCACTGCGGCGCTTCCGTCAGAAATAGAAAACAACTATAGTCCTGCCCTCATATCACTCTACGGATACTCATCCACAGGGAAAGAGGCAACGGGAAGTTTTGACAAATTCTATATTTACGGTTTCTCGGAAACGGCTCAGGAGGATAACGAGGGTCCGATTGTAAGCGAATTATGGCTTAACAATCCGGGCTTCTCATCCGGAGATGTAGTAAGCCCCTCCTCCCTCTTCAAGGCAGTCTTCAGCGACCCCTCGGGAATCAATGTTTCCGACGGGGGAATCGGACATAACCTTTCCCTTACTATCGATGAAAAAAATTTCATCTCCGATCTGGCTTTATATTATGCCCAGAATGAGGAAGATCCAATCTCCGGCAGCGTCACTTATCCCCTATCGGGACTGGAACCCGGGGAACACACACTGAAATTCACTGTCTGGGACAACGCCAACAATTCCACGACACGCACATTGGATTTCAAAATAGCAGCCGACTGGACCCCGACAATCACTACCCTGACTACGGATGCCTTCCCAGCCACATCCTCAGTGAATTTCATTGTAGCTACGGATGGAGTAATCGAAGGGATGGAGTGTGTAGTGGATGTCATTGACCTCTCGGGAAAAACACTTTGGACCGGGATGTCAAAGGTTTCGGAAAATTCATCCTCTGTAAGAATCCCTTGGGATCTTAACTCATCAAACGGAGGAAGGCTGCCACGCGGGATATACATGTATCGCGCCACTGTAACGGGAAAGAACGGCTACTCCACCACAAAGACCAAAAAAATTGCGGTTGCCGCATCCTGATTCAGGTAGTGATTTAATAATGCGAAAAATATGACCTTAGCAATGCTGAACAATATAATTCTTCCTGAACCTACACTGCGACGTCTCCCGTGGTATCTTGCCTACGTCGATATTTTGAAAGCAAGGAACGTGGAACACGTTTCATCAACGCAAATTTCAAGAGCCTTGAATGTGGACGCTTCACAAATAGCCAAAGACCTTTCTTTCCTCTCGCTGAAAGGGAAGACCCGCATAGGTTATGAGGTGGATGCCCTCGCCTCCACCCTATCGGATTTTTTGGGTTTTCACACTCCGCATAAGGCATACGTCTTCGGCGCAGGCAGTTTGGGAAAGGCATTGATGCAGGATTCCGGACTCTCAAACTATGGGCTCGATATTGTTGCCGGTTTCGACATAGACCCCCTAAAGATAGGCTCGAAAGTGGGAGAGGTTCCTATTTATCATATTGACTCTCTGGAAGAGGTCATGACAAAGGAGCCTGCGACAATCGGTATCCTCACCGTGCCGGCGGATAAGGCCCAGGATACTGCCGACATAGCTATAGGGGAAGGGATAAAGGCTATCTGGAATTTCACTCCCTACAGAGTGAAGGTGGCGGAGGGGATAGTAATGTCTAACACATCAATCTATGCTCATCTCGCATTGATATATAACCGTCTTAATGCCGAGAGCTAATTTTGAATCATATCTGAGAAATTCACTTCTCAGCAGTTGGAAATGAAAATATTCGTTGTAGAAAATAATAATTCGGAAGAGGTAAGGTCTTGGTATTTCCTGCCTGACTCCTGCCTGACAAATGCCGGAAAACCGTTCTTCATCCCTGAAATCTTCAAGGATATGAGCGCACATCCTCTCCTGGCTTTTAAAATCACACGTCTGGGCAAAACAATTTCAGAAAGATTCGCCGACAGATATTTCACAGGAGCGGCAGTGGGCTTCCATTTCGTTGCCACGCAATATGCGAAGGAATTGAACGCAATGCAGTTGTCGGCGGATCGTGCGAGAGGTTTCGACCGTTCTCTTTTCCTGACCGATTTCATTGAAAAGGAGAAATTCCTTTCCGGGTCTCCCATTAAAGTATATCGCAACGGGATTGATATGCTTGACCTTCACCCCGACTTCAGCAACGAAGCAATCGGACACGTCATTGAGGCTGTGTCGAAAGAGAACACTCTCAAAATGGGAGATATAATTATTCCCCTCCTCTACCCCGGCTTCACTGTAAGCATTGACGACGAAATTGAATTAAGAAAGGAGGACAAGACTCTTCTCCGAATTGAAATAAAATAAATAATGAAGCTCTATAAAAGATATATCTCGGCTGCTTCGGCACTCCTGCTCTGCGGCAATATCATGGCTCAGAATGACATCAAGAACGAGGACTTCAATCCTGTCAACACCGGAGTAACCACTCTGAGCATCACTCCTGATGCAAGAGGCTCGGGCATGGGAAATCTTGGTGCAGCTACTGATCCGGATGTCAATTCACAATTTTGGAATCCCTCCAAATACCCCTTTGCCTACAGCAAAGGGGGTATAGCTGTTTCATATACTCCATGGTTGCGGAAAATAGTAAATGATATTTTTCTGGCAAATCTTACCGGCTATTGGAAACTGGGGAGTAGTGAAGTGTGGGCGCTAAGTTCCTCTTTCCGATATTTTTCACTTGGAGAAGTTACATCTGAGTCAGATATAAACGGAGATCCTCTTCAGACTATCAACCCATACGAATTTGCCGTTGATGTCGGTATTTCACGAAAATTTTCTGAAAGATTTTCAGGAGGTGTAGTTGTCAGATATATTCTCTCGGATCTCTCTTTCGACAACACACTTTCAGGGGAATCCAACACGGCTGCGAGCGCCTTCTCCGTAGATGTTTCCGGCTATTACGTCTCCTATCCGATGATAGGCAGAAGTGAATGTCAGTTTGCATGGGGTTTCGATATATCCAATATTGGTACGAAAGTAAGCTATGACCACGGCACCACCTATGCATTCCTCCCCACAAATCTAAGATTGGGCACACAGTTCATGTTCCCCGTGGCTGACTATAACACGCTTTCCGTCGGACTTGACCTCAATAAACTTCTCGTCCCTACCAAACCACGCCAGAAGGATTATGATATGGACACAATAGAAGGTCAGACAGAATATGAGGAGGCAACCGAAAAATGGGAAAATATGTCGCCGATCGAGGGTATTTTCAAAAGTTTCTCTGACGCACCCGGCGGATTTGGAGAGGAGTTGAAGGAAATTAACGTCTCTATAGGCGCGGAATACGCCTATAATCAGCAATTTTTTGCCCGTTTAGGCTACAATTATGAGAATGCTATGAAGGGAGGAAGAAGTTATTTCACCTTTGGCGCCGGATTCTCACTGAATGTGGTTCAGCTCGATGCCTCATACATGCTTGCCACTGCTCAGAGCTCACCCCTCGACCAGACCCTCCGCTTCACACTCTCATTCGATATGGAAGGTATCGGAGATCTTTTCGGCAAACGTCGCCGTTAACCCTCTTAACCCTAAAGCCTTAAGCCTAATAACTAATAACCTAATTAACCTAATAACCTAAAAACCTAAATTATGTATCGAATAGGACAAGGATATGACGTACACCGTCTTGTAGAAGGACGCGAACTCTGGATCTGTGGAATAAAACTTGATCATACGCACGGATTATTAGGACATAGCGACGCAGACGTAGCGATACACGCTCTGTGCGATGCACTCCTGGGCGCGCTGGCTTTGCGCGACATAGGCTATCATTTCCCGGATACGGATCCGGCCTACAAAGGGGCGGATAGCAAACGCCTGCTTGCAGAAGTGTGCAGGATGATAAGAGAGAGAGGATGGGAGATAGGCAATGCCGACATTACCATCATGGCGGAAGCACCCAAATTCAAGCCACATATCGAATCAATGCGTGCAAAACTGGCAGAAGTTATGCAGACTGACATAGATCATGTCTCTGTTAAGGCAACCACTACCGAAGGGCTCGGTTTCACAGGACGCAGGGAGGGCATAGCAGCAACTGCCGTAACTCTATTATATAAGAAGTAAATGAATCTGAACGAACGTCAGCAGGAAGCGGTAGAAGCAACCGAAGGTAGAGTGCGCGTTGTGGCGGGAGCGGGATCCGGCAAAACACGTGTGCTTGCCCATCGCTATGCTTTTCTGGTAAACGATATCGGCATAAGTCCCGGGAACATTCTCTGCCTCACCTTTACAAACAAGGCGGCGCAGGAGATGAAGCGACGCATATCGACAATGGTAGACCGTGGTAGCGTCAACGATTTTATCTGCACCATTCACAGCTTCTGCGCCAAGTTCCTTCGGAGAGAAATTTATAGGATAGGCTATCCCAAAAACTTCACAATTATTGATGAGGAGGATGGGAAAGTGCTTGCTCGGCAGGCAATGCAAGAGTTTGGAGTTGACCGAAGAAAGACCACTGCCGAACGTTTCCTTAAAAGTGTGGCAGCCCTGAAAGGGTATGAGCCGACCCATTACATACAGCGTCATCTTCTCCCCCATTCCTCCCCGGAAGCACCCGACGCCACAGTGAGGTATCTCAAACTGCAGCTCAAGCAGTTCGCTCTCGATTATGACGATCTCCTATATTTCACCCTCTATATTCTCAATCATTTCGATGATGCGAGAAAATACTGGACTGAAAAACTGAACTATGTAATGGTAGATGAAGTGCAGGACTGCACCGGAGATGATTGGAAACTCCTTCACGCCATCACCCAACATCATGGCAATCTGTTTGTGGTAGGCGACCCCGATCAGGCAATCTATGAATGGAGAGGGGCGAATCCGAAGATTTTTGTTGACTTCAAGGCAAAGACAGACATTATCCTTAACCAGAACTATCGGTCGACTCCCGATATCCTTGATGTTGCCAATAGCATTATCGATCATAATCACAACCGTGTAAAGAAGGATCTTTTCACCCTCCGCCCTAATGATAGGAAGAGCGTTCATGTTCATTCTAAATCTGAAAAGGAGGAAGCGGAATTTATTGCAGACAGAATTGAGGAGGGAAATAAAGAGGGACTTGGATTCGGGTCGTTTGCTGTGCTTTACAGAAGCTCCTTTCTCTCGCGAAATATCGAGCAGGCTCTTCTGAAGAAACATATTCCCTATACCGTCTGGGGCGGAGTGCGTTTTTTTGAGCGCAAGGAGATCAAGGACGTCCTTAGCTATTTACGTATTGTCGCTACCGACTCCGACGATCTCTCCTTCAGAAGAATCATCAATCTTCCGACAAGGAAATTCGGCGACACCTCCATGAAAACTCTCTCCACGATTGCTGAACTGGAGGGCACCTCCCTTATGGATACCCTCCGCAATCATATTGATGAGAAACCTTTTAACAAGAGCTCTTTAAAAGATTTCCTGGCTCTTATAGATTCGGCAAGAGAACGTTCGCTTGTAATGAACGTTTCCGATCTTACCGACTGGCTTATGAAAGAGAGCGGCCTGGGAGATCTCTACCGCACCGACGAGCAGGAAGACCGCCTTGAAAATATCGCGGAACTTATAAATTCCATGAAAGAGTTTGAGCGTGGCAGGATGGATGACGATGATGCCGGACTCATATCCTATCTTCAGGAAATAGCCCTTTACACAAATGCTGATCGCACTAACGACAGTGAAAAAGTTAGACTTATGACAATCCATCAGTCAAAGGGTCTGGAATTTCCGGAAGTTTTTGTAGTTGGTTTGACCGAGGGTATTTTCCCGAATCACCGTTCCATACGCGAACGGCGACAGGATGGCGAAGAGGAGGAACGCAGGCTCATGTATGTTGCAACGACAAGAGCGGAGAAGATGCTATGGCTTTGTGAGTCGGAAGGATATATGAATGAAAACGGTGCCTTGAAATTTCCTTCACGCTTCCTATCGGAAGTGCCGGAAGGATTACTGAAAATCAAGGGGCATATTGACCCTGTACTAAAAGCCGGAACCGAAGGACTTGTGTCAATGCTCAACAACGAGTTAGGACAAGGAGCCGACAATCATTGGGGGATTGGAAGCAAAGTTTCCCACAAAATATTTGGCACAGGAATAATCGAGGGCTATGATGCCACATCAAAATCCTACAAAGTGAATTTCTCCGGCACGACCCGCAACCTTGTCGCCCGTGTCCTGACCCTCCTCTGAAATTATCTACAGACAGGGGCGAAGGAACTGCATATCCTATTTACACCCATATAATAGCACTTTCCTTTGGATTTTAACAGAATTACACCTATTATTCCTTTGGATTTTATCATAAAAAGGTCAATTATTCCTTTGGATTTTTACAATCTATTAATTACCTTTGCATTATAGAATTTTATTCTTTACTTGATCATGGAATATCTCAAGCGTAACATAGATAAAGAACTTCAAAATTGGAAAGAATCGCCAATGCACAAACCGTTGCTTCTCCGTGGAGCAAGGCAAGTAGGGAAATCTATGTCTATCCGCAATTTAGGGAAAAGCTTCACCTATTATATCGAGATTAACTTGGAGCAAGAACCTGATCTTAAGACTCTATTTGAACAACAGCCGGATGTAAAGGAGTTGGTTCAACGTATTGGAATAATTAAGAATACTCCCATAATAGCCGGAGAAACGCTATTGTTTATAGATGAAATCCAGAACTGCCCGGCAGCTCTTAAAAGCCTATGGTTTTTTAAAGAGAATTACCCGGAGCTTCATGTCGCAGCTGCCGGTTCTCTACTTGAGTTTGCTCTCAAGAAAATGCCATCTTACGGAGTTGGAAGAGTACGCTCGTTGTTTATGTATCCTATGTCATTCAAGGAATATCTTATGGCCTTAGGAAAAGGCAACTGGATTGAAGCAATATCCCGGGGAGATTGGGATTCTCCGATGGCTCCGGAAATGCACTCCGCTCTTATTAATGAGTTCAGATCATTTCTTCTCGTGGGAGGAATGCCGGCAAGTGTGAACGCCTGGGTAACTACCCGCGACTACTCGGCATGTCAAGATGAACAGAATGATATACAGCAAAGTTATTATGATGATTTTGCAAAATATGCCGACCGAATAGATACTCAGCTTCTCAGGAACACTTTGGCAAGCGTGATAATGCAAATAGGGAAAAAATTTGTTTATAGCAAAGTGGAAGGCAACTATCGGTCAGAAGAGGTAAAAGAGGCACTTACTCTGTTAAGAGATGCCGGAATTATTATTCCCGTACAGATGTCAGCTTCTAATGGTTTACCTTTAGGGGCACAGGTTAATCCGAAATTCATCCGCTATGATTATTTGGATACCGGTCTTCTTCTGCGTATTATGGATTATTTGTATGATGACGATCAGGAATTGACTCGTCTGATTTTGGCAGGCACAGTCCCCGATTTAGTAAATAAGGGAATAGTCACGGAGATGACGGTGGGATTGGAATTGCTTAAAAGTTCAAATCCTAAAAATCGCTACGAATTATTCTATTGGGAAAATCTTGATCGGAATACTACTTCAGAAGTTGAATATGTTATTGCAAAATCAGCTACTTGTGTGCCATTAGAGGTAAAGTCAGGAGTAACCGGGAAGATGAAAAGCCTTAGGGTATTCCTAAATAAAAAAAATCTGAAAGTCGGCATTCGTGCCTCCCTTGAAAATTTCGGAAAACTTACAATTAAGGAAACAAGTGACAGAAATGGCTGCAAGATTGAGATTGAGCGAACAATAGGAATCCTGCCCCTTTATGCTATATGGAATATTCCCAACCTCTCCTTGCCGTAGTCATTACACAAGTAAAAAAGATGCCTACGCCCTCTGTATGAATACAAGGGGGCGTAGACATGTTTTATCAAAATTGAGGGAGGCTTTATTCTACTCCGCGGTTTTCTTTGTTGAAGATGTGGCGGAGTCGGGAGAAGATGCGTTTGCTTGTGCTTTCGGTCGGCACTACGTTGGGGGCGTCTTTCAGACTTTCGATCGCTGATTTCTCAGCGTCTGTCAGTGCTTCTGGGACATATACCATCACGTTTACGAGCAAATCACCCTTCACACTGCTGTTCATCTGAGGCAAGCCCTTGCCACGCAGACGGAGCACCTTTCCGGGCTGAGTGCCTGCTGCAATCTTCAGACGCGCCTTGCCGTCGACTGTGGGCACCTCGGCAGTGCCGCCGAGCGCTGCTGTCGGGAAGTCAAGCATAAGATTGTAGATAAGGTCATTTCCATCGCGGATAAGGTCAGGATTCTTCTCCTCCTGAATTACAATGAGCAAATCACCGTTTACTCCACCGTGGCGAGGAGCATTACCCTGTCCGCGGAGTGTCAGGGTCATTCCATCCTCAACACCTGCCGGAATGTGGAAACTTACAATCTCCTCTTTCTTCTCCACGCCTGTGCCATGGCAATATGTGCATGGTTCAGTGATTACCTTTCCTTCGCCGTTACACTCCGGACAAACTGCCTCACTCTGCATAGCGCCGAACATTGTCTGCTGCACGCGGTTAATATATCCGGTGCCACCGCAACGCTGACAGGTATGGAATGCAGTGCCATCCTTGGCTCCGGTGCCTTTGCAATGCTCACAAGCCACCTGACGAGGCAACTTGAGCTTCTTGTCGACACCGTTCATTATATCTTTGAGGTTTACCTTGACAGTGATACGCAGGTCCGTGCCCTTATTGACATGCTGACGGGTGCGCGTGCGACCGCCTCCGCCTCCAAAGCCACTGCCTCCACTGAAGCCGCTGAATCCACCGCCCATGTCGCCGAAGATATCGCCGAAATGAGCAAAAATATCCTCCATAGACATGCCGCCGCTGCTGTAGAAACCACCGCCACCGGCACCACCGAATCCTTGCGGACCCATGTTGTGGCCGAACTGGTCATATTTGGCTCTCTTATCTGCGTCGCTGAGCACATCGTAGGCTTCTGCAGCCTCCTTGAATTTCTCCTCAGCCTCCTTATCGCCCGGATTCTTATCCGGATGATATTTGATTGCCATCTTTCGATAGGCCTTCTTTATTTCATCCGCACTTGCGCTTTTTGAAACGCCAAGCACGTCATAGTAATCTCTTTTCTCTGCCATGATCTTTGTGGAATTTATTTAGTGAAGCTTTATATATTACTGAGCCACTACCACCTTGGCATGGCGAAGCACCTTATCATTGATCATATAGCCCTTTTCGACAGTATCAAGAATCTTGCCCTTCTGAGCCTCGTCCTGAACAGGAACCACCGAAATTGCCTCATGCTTCTCTGTGTCGAAAGTATTATCTTCAGGATCAAACTCCTTGACCCCGTTCATTGAAAGATACTTCTTAAGCTTATTATAGATAAGAGACATTCCCTCCTTCATGGCTGAGGCATCATCACTGGTCTCAGCAGCCTTCAGACCTCTCTCAAAGTCATCCATAATCGGAAGAAGACCTTTCAATACATTCTCACCTGCATTCTTGATGATCTCGCTCTTCTCACGAAGCGTACGCTTACGGAAATTGTCAAATTCCGCCATTAGGAAGAGATATTCCTTCTTCTCCTTCTCAACCTGTTGCTGAAGCGTCTCTACCTGACTTTCAAGAGTGTTTACCTCCTGTTCAGCCTCAGCTTCTTCCACTGTTTCAACATCGGGAGCAACATCAGAAATTCCTACTTCCTGACCATCCTGAAATCCGGACTCGTTATTCTCTGCAGAGTTGAACTCTGCTTCATTATTTTGATAATTATTTTTTTCCATAGCGGTTGTATGTTTAGATTTATCTATGCAAAAACCACGCCAATTAATGTTAAAACAGGCGTGAATATAGAGTGAATTAATCCGGATCGGAATGCAGTGCCGACTCTCAATTCACCCATCCTATAATCCAAACAACCAAACACCGTTATATGTTGACTCAAATTTCTCACACTGTCGTTTTGCTGCCATCTCATCCCTGTAAATACCGTAAATGGAGGAGCCGGAACCCGACATGGACGCATAGACAGCCCCACTTTCATAAAACTCATCTTTCAAGGCTTTCAATTGAGGGAATTGCGGAAAAATAGAATCTTCAAAATCATTTACGACCATCTCCCTCCATCTCTCAAGGGGGAGATTCGGAAGGAAACGGAGATCAAACCGAGGTTTTTTGGGAGTTATACCTGCAAAAGCCTCCTTTGTGGAAACAAATACGTCAGGCTTAACTATCATCAGCCAGCATCCGGAAAGATCCAGCTCTATCGGCGTAAGCTCCTCCCCGATTCCCTCTGCGAAACTCGGAGTGTTAAAAATAAAGAACGGACAATCCGCCCCAAGCTTCACAGCCATTTCCGCCAGCCGATTCTTGGAAAAGGGCTCATCAAACATCTCATTCAAACCTGTGAGGCAGAAAGCAGCATCAGCGCTTCCACCTCCTAAGCCGGCGCCCTCCGGAAGATTCTTGTCAAGGATGATGTTATACATCCCCTCCTCAATAGCTATTCCGGTTTTTTCATAATAAGTGTTGAAGAAAAGCGTGGCTGCCTTTACCACGAGATTCTTCTCGGGAGCGCAGTTAAGCCTGCGGCCCATCAATTGAAATCGGCAGCCTGAAGGCTTATTTCTGTCGAGCGAGATCTCCAGAATGTCATCAAACGGCGCGGGCTGCTGAGGCATTCCGTTTTCAAGACCGATCGGGAAGAAGACAGTTTCAAGATTATGATAGCCGTCCTCTCTCTTTCCCACAATATTCAACCCAATATTAATCTTGGCATTAACAAATTTTATCATACATTATTATCTACAACGGTTATACATTACAGTTCATTCTCTTTTGAAGAGAGGATTTCCACATTAAGGCAAGAATAAGCCCCCTCATCATAAGATAGGAAAGGAATGCACTCCAAATTCTGAAATTATTCTCTACACATACCGACAACTTGCCGTTATCTAATCTAAGAAACACGATGATGAAAAAGAGTATCGTGGCTCCCATCGTGGCAATCATCATTTTCCGAGTATCGGTCAGACCGACAAAGAAACCGTCATAGATAAATGCCCACGCTGAAACTATCGGAATCAGAGAGATCCAGATCACCATGGAATCAACTCCGGCACGCACTCTCTCACTGTCGGTCAGCAGAGCAGCCACTGCTCCTGTCGAAGTAAAATATAAAACAGTGAAAACAACTGCCACTCCCAATGTCCATAACATCAGAGCCTTGAAATACTCATGAACTTTTTCCAAATTCCGTGCTCCCGTCCATTTTCCGATCAGCGCCTCCCCGCTGAAAGCAAATCCATCCATGAAGAATGAAAAGAACTGGAAGAACTGCATCACCACCACATTTACAGCCAGAATCAAGGCTCCCAGTTTTGCCCCGGCTGCCGTAACTCCCATAGTTACGCATATAATGCATGCCGAGCGCACAAAAAGGTTGCTGTTGACAGAGAAGAAACTCCCCCACCCTTTGTCGCGAAACAGATCTCTCCATGAACACCATATCCTTTTCCCTCTTCTCATCCATATCACGCAACCTAAGGCTATGACCAATCCCGTCCAGTTGGAAATGAGAGTGCCCCACGCAACGCCGGCAAATCCCATCTCAGCAGTGAAGACCAACAGAAAACTTGCTGCAATATTGATGATGTTGACGGCAATGGCAATAACCATAGGATAAAATGTAGACTGCATCCCAACAAGCCATCCGCTGACTGCCATGACACCTAATAATGCCGGAGCACCCCATATCCGGATGAGAAAATATTCCTCGACAAACTCATCTACATTTTTGTCTGCCCCGACAATCGCCGAAAGAGAGTCGAAAAGAGGATAACGGGCTAAAATCAAAATAATTCCGGCAGCGAAGGCGAGAAAAAACGAACGGCTGAAAACCTTTCTTATTCCCGGCTCGTCCTGTGCGCCGTATGCCTGCGCCGTTATGCCGGTGGTGCCCATTCTCAGAAATCCGAACAGCCAGAACACAACGTTGAGCATCACCGATCCGACTGCAATGGCAGCCAGGAATATATCCGCGCCGAGATGTCCGGAAATAGCCGTGTCGCACAGTCCCAGGAGAGGGACTGTAACATTGCTTACAATTGCAGGCACACTGAGCCGCAAGATATCTTTATTAGTCCGATTCAAAGGATAGTGGAATATATAAATCTTTAATAATAACGTAAGGGGACCTGTCTATGACACATCCCCTTACCGATTTTTTATCTCAAAAGATCATTCTTCTGTCAGTTCATATCCGAAATCCTGACCTTTGCGCAATGGATTGATGCCATTCTTCATCCATTCCGGCATCGGATCCCCTTTCAAATAATGGTCGAAGAATTGTTGCAGACGAATTGTTATATCCTTTCTGTTTCTTCTTTCCTTAAGATTATGGGCTTCTCCATTGTATTGCAGCATCCATACAGGCTTATGAAGACGGCGTAGAGCCATGAACATCTCTATTCCCTGATACCAGGGCACAGCTCCGTCAGCATCGTTATGCATGATCAGAAGGGGAGTCTCCACACGGTTGGCATGAAATACGGGAGAGTTGGCAATATACAGTTCAGGCGTTTCCCAAAGATTATGCCCGATTCTGCTCTGACCCTGTTCATACTGTCCCTGTCGGGAATCACCGGACTCCCAGCGGATTCCTCCAAATGCAGAGGTCATGTTAGCCACGGGCGCTCCCGAGCCGGCACATGCGAACATATTTGTGCGTGTTACAAGAAATGCAGTCTGATAACCACCCCAGCTTTGACCGTCTATACCTACACGCTTGATGTCGATATTGGGATATTGCTTGCATACAGCCTCAACTCCCGAGCATACGTAGTCGTAGGCATTTTCTCCGGGGATACCCGGGGAATAATGGATATCAGGGACAAACACAGCATAATCGCGACTCACGTAAAACGGGAAGTTAATCCAGCTCCATGAAGGCTCCATATTAAAATGATGATAGAGATCTTGAGAATATGTCTCATAGAAATAAGCAATCATAGGATATTCCTTCTCCTTGCTGAAATCTTCGGGCAGATAAAGGATGCCCTTGGCATCATGTCCCTGATAAGTGGTCCAATGCACGAGTCTTGCGGTGCCCCACTTGTAATCCTTCATCTGAGGATTCGTATCGGAAATTTTCTTTGCCTTCCCTTTCTCAATGTCAGTGGAGACATATATATTGGGCGAGGTGCTGAAATTTGCCTGCATCCAGCTATATACATCCGCATCCTGCGCCTTTGCAAAACTATCGTATTCCCATTCGCCATAGAAGTCGGTTTTCGGCGCAGCAGGCTTCAAGGAGAAGACAGCGCTTGCCACACCGTTCTTCATGTCGTCGTAATTGAACATCGTATAGATAATCTTGTCGCCCGCACGGAGGAATCTCTGTTCCCGGTCAAGATTCTTCCATCTGTAACGGATATTCTTCTTTCTTCCCTCGCCGGCGGTAAGACACACCGGAGCTTCAGCAGCCAGAGGATCAAGACTCCAGACATCATAACGGTCATAAACCAAGACACGTCCGTCGTTCTCGGTCCAGCCCATCACGCCATAATCACTCCTAATCTTTTCAGGGCGGTCTACATCCTCATCCCAAAGATTAACACTGATCTTCTCGGTTATCAGTCGTTTTGTGCCGGTTGAGATCTCGTATGTGAAATAATCCTTGCCGTCAAACCACAAAATGAATCTGTCAGCGGGAGAGAGTGAGAATGTCGAGGAGGCATATTCTCCGGCATCCTTAGCTTCACCGGTCATAACATTCTTAAGTATGATTTCAACAGGATAATTATAATCATACTGACGCTCTATGACATTCTTATTTTCCACCACCATTGCCCAATCTCCATTCCAGCGGTCAGGAGCAACCACTCTGTCGAGAACATCGTCTGCAATAAGAACCTGCCGGTTATCTGAAAGTGTGATAACCACCGGCACATTAGCCTTACGCAATCTCTCAATTCGATTATTAGCCTGAGGAGGGGTATAGGGAGCATCCCACCTCCATATATCAAGAGAGGGAGTTTCAAAACTTACAAGAGTCGTGTCATCCGGAGCTACATAGGGAGCCACACCCACAACAAGACGTTTTCCATCCTCTGAAAAAGCCGGTTGGGAATATTGATTGAGCATCAATGAATTTGAATTGGTGGCTTTATCGGAGAGTGTTATCTTTTTTGGATCATACGTCTCACCTTGAAGATCAGTCAAAAATAATTCAACATGCTTAGTGCCTGTCTTTACGGAATCGTCAGAAGCAATGAAAGCCAGTTTGGAGCCATCCTTATTGAAGACGGGAGCTCCATAAAAAGCCTTATCTCTGTCAAGGAGATGGAATGAGGTATCGGGCAACATGATGACTCCCGCGCCCGGGGTTGCCAATGTGTCCTTCTTGACAGTTTTGAGGGTTACTGCAAGGCGCGTTCCATCTTCAGAGAAGATGTAATCGCTGACCCAATTGATCTTCTTTGTGTGGCCGGAATCCAGACTTCTGAGAATCATGGGTCTTCCCGCATCCTTATTCTTCAAAGCCTTAGGCTTTATATAAGCCGTGTCGCAAGAGAGCCACGCAACCCAATTGCCACCTTTCTTTCCGATGCTATAAGAAATGACATTCCCAATCTTCTCAATACTGCCGGATGAAAGATTAATTATGGCGAGGGAGTCCTGAGGAAGGTCGAAATCCTTTTTCTTCTTTATTCTGGAATTCCTTGTGTCCTGATAGAAAGGCTTTATCATTGCCACTGCATACCGGCTGTCGGCAGTGAACGAGAGATTTTTCCCTCGCGGCACAACTATCCGCTTTCCGGTAGATGTGTTGTACAAGGTAAGAGTCTGGTCGCCTTCCTGCGGCATAACGATAAAGCTCGCCCACTTGCCGTTGACCGACACAGGACCATTGCTGAGTTTTTCCCAAGCATCGAAATCATCATGGGTTAGTGTTTTCTTGGCTGATATACTTCCGGTCAGAAGTATAGCGGCAGCAAGAAACATAGTCTTCTTCATGTCTTTCGGTTTATTAAGGTAGTTAATTAATTTTAGTTTATAGTTGAAAACAGACAAGCACACACATCACTGTGTAATGCTTGTCTGTCACATATTCAGTCCACTTTATGTAGGTCGTGGCCCATACGTTCCTTCTTGGTGTGCATGTAGAAACGATTATACTTATTTGGTTCTACTTCAAGAGGCACGTTCTCGGTTATCTCCAGTCCGTAACCCTCCAGACCAATCCTTTTGACAGGATTATTTGAGAGCAGGCGCATCTTGGTTATGCCGAGGGCATGGAGAATGTTTGCCCCAACGCCATAATCCCTCTCGTCAGCCTTATGACCCAGATGAAGATTGGCGTCTACAGTGTCAAGACCATTTTCCTGAAGCTTATACGCCTTTATCTTATCCATAAGTCCTATGCCTCTCCCCTCCTGGTTAAGGTATATCACAGCTCCACGGTTCTCTTTTTCAATCATTTTCATGGCAAGATGAAGCTGTTCTCCGCATTCACAACGCAGAGAGCCGAAAATATCTCCCGTGGCACAAGAGGAGTGTACCCTTACAAGTACAGGGTCACCATCGCTGACATCCCCTTTTATCAAGGCTATGTGTTCAAGTCCGTTATCTTTCTGACGGAAAGGAATCAGACGGAAATGACCATACTCAGTCGGCATGTCCACCTCTTCCCCCATCTCCACAATTGAATCATTCTTCATACGGAAAGCAATCAGATCACGGATGCTGACAAGCTTCATGCCCCATTCATCGGCTTTCTTTCTAAGTTCAGGAAGACGTGCCATAGAGCCGTCGTCGCTCATTATCTCCATAAGGGCGGCGGCAGGCTGGAGTCCGGCGAGACGTGCGAAATCAACGGCTGCCTCTGTATGACCGCAACGCTGAATCACCCCCCTGTCTTGAGCATACAACGGATTGATATGTCCCGGACGTCCAAATGTAGAAGGGGTTGATTCCGGATCAGCCAATGCACGGATTGTCGCGGCACGATCTTCGGAGGAAACACCCGTGGAACATCCCTCGAGCTTATCAACCGTTACAGTGAAAGGAGTGCCTAACATTGAGGTATTGTCCTCCACCTGATGGGGAAGCTCAAGTTCTTCACATCGCTGATTTGTGATGGGGACACACAGGACGCCACGCGCATTCTTCAGCATGAAATTCACGTCATCAGGAGTGATCTTCTCTGCCGCGATAATCAAGTCTCCCTCGTTCTCACGATCTTCATCATCAACCACTATTATGAATTTGCCGTTACGGAAATCCTCAATAGCTTCTTCGATGGTGTCGAGTTTTATCTTGTTCTCCATATTATTCCTATATCTGATTATTCTTGATTACAAGAAATATGATTTACTTGCGCTTACTCTACTATAAAAATTGAGAAATTCACACTCCCGTAAACCCTGTGTTGAGAAAAGCCGGGGAGATTGGAAAAATCACGGGTGCGTGAATGCTCAATCACCACAACCGTGCCCTGCCCGACCATCTGGGAGGAGAGGATCAATTCCGGTATTTCCTCAAACCGGGGATGATCGTAGGGAGGATCCGCGAAAATAAAGTCAAACCGGCGACTGCATGTCGCTATATATTTAAACACATCCCCCTTTATAACCTTTAGAGTCTCGTCTCCCAGTTTTTCCTTCACGCTCCTTATGAAGCCGGCTTGAACCGCAGCCTGCTCCACCGCCACCGTTTCCCTGCAGCCTCTTGACACAAATTCCCAACTTATAGCGCCCGTTCCCGCAAAAAGATCAAGAGCGGTTTTCCCCTCGAAATCCTCTATATTCTCAAGAACATTGAAAAGATTCTCGCGTGCAAAATCTGTAGTCGGTCGCGCTGTAATATTCTTAGGGACATCGAAGCGACGTCGCCCGTATTTTCCTCGTATTATTCTCATGCCTTATGTTCGCTTCTTTTATTGACTGAGAGTTGCTCAAGGCTGATAAATCTCGAAAAAGCCTCTCTTAACTTCTCATCATCGTAATCCCCGCTCACTGTAACGCTGATGACGTAGACGTTCAATCCATAAGTATCGACTATATTCAGGGAATGATACACCACATCGTTCTCATTCAATGTGGGATGGGTAGAGGCGGAATAAAGTTCTCCTTCTTTAAAAAGAATAAAATCGCTCTCTCCCTCCCGAACCGTAACAAACAGCCCTCCCTCTTGAGCGCTGCTTTTCAACTGCCTGATCTGAGCCATGAGATGGCATTCCACTTTTGCACCCGGAAACGTGCGGCTAAGGAATCCCTTAAGTCCGGAAGCCGGGGAAAACAAAGCCGTTACGTCTCGCTCAGTGTCAGTCATTATATCCTGAGGTTCCACTTTATAAACAGAAGTATAGAAGGTCTCTTCAATTCCCTCTGTATCCTCCATGATTGAGGTGGGGATAAAGAGGGTGTGAGGGTCATACACGATTATTTTTGCTGAGAAATCATCCAGTACTCTCGGATGGTCATACACGGCGTTTTCAATATGACTGAGAAGTGTCTCCTCATTCTGTTCCCATTCAGAGGAAAAAAGCAGCTCAGGGTCAAGGTCGGCATGCAGCGTGTTCTCAAGGAATGCTGTCATTCCTGTCTGATATATATTAACGATAAGACGCCATTGTCCCGTGTCGGCATAATCCGCCGCTGTCAATCCGCTCATTTTCTCTTTTTTTGAAAATTATGAAACCCGAATGAGGTAGTTCAATGTGCGAAGTTACAAAAATAATCCCTATTCTCCAATTTCAGGAGGACATTTCGCCACAAAGACTAAATTCCATAAAATTCTTCACCTCATCCGCAGGCAGACCTTTCCCCAATAGATACATGAGTTTCGTTATGGCAGCCTCAGATGTAAGATCATGACCGGATACAACCCCGGCGCGTGCAAGATCAAGTCCGGTAACATATCTGTAAGGAAGTACACTGCCGTTGTTACATTGGGTGATGTTTACGACCACTACCCCTTTTTCGATAGTTTCATGTATGGCATCAAGAAACCACTGACTGTTAGGACCGTTTCCAGCTCCAAACGTTTTCAATACAACTCCTTTTATTCCAGGAGTGTTTAGCATGTGGCGCACTACCCTTTCCTCAATGCCGGGGAAAAGATCGATAAAAATTACATTACAGTCCATATTGTAATGCACCTTCAACGGAGCGCCGTGATTGCGTGTCCTCCAGAGGGCATCTCTATTGAAGGTTATGCCCAGTCCGATTTTTGCCAATTCGGGATAATTATTGCTGCGAAAAGCATTGAAATTATCTGCACTTCTTTTCGTGCTGCGGTTGCCCCTCCAGAGATAGTTCTCGAAAAGTATAGCCACCTCACGAATAATATGGGAACCGTTTTCATCTCTTGCTGCCGCAATCTGAAGCGCAGTGATAAGGTTTTCCTCTCCATCGGTACGCACTTCACCGATAGGGAGCTGGGAACCGGTGATGATTACAGGCTTATCAAGATTTTCCAGCATGAAGCTGAGGGCAGATGCGGTATAAGCCATCGTATCCGTGCCATGCAGCACGACAAAGCCGTCATAATTGTCATAATTAGTCTCGATGACTTTGGCAATCTGCTTCCAATGTTCCGGCGTCATTGCAGAGGAATCAATCGGATGCTCGAATTGAGTGCTTTCGATAACATAGTCCAGCATCTTCAATTTAGGCACACTCTCAATAAGATGATTGAAATCGAAGGGCTCCAGAGCCTTCGTCTCCGGATTTT
Organism: uncultured Porphyromonadaceae bacterium; assembly: GCA_947176915.1. Classification (GTDB taxonomy): domain Bacteria; phylum Bacteroidota; class Bacteroidia; order Bacteroidales; family Muribaculaceae; genus Lepagella. Next base: position 22,115 of record CAMWSM010000026.1, read on the forward strand.
CTCTCATGCCGATAGTTCCTCCGGTATAGATCATCATGATTTTTGGTCTGGGAAGCTCGTTGTGCATAGGATCCTTGGTGTTTCAAATTAGTGCCGCATTCGCGACCAATTAGGTTAATGCTAAAGTATATCGCAAATTTAACATTTTGCTATTAATTTTCCAAACATAACCCTACAAAATTCTTCCTATAAGTAAAATTTGTCTATTGATTTACCCAATAATCCTCCTTCAATCGGTGGGACGGAGCCAACGGTAACCGTAGAAATTCTGGTTTTCAAGTTTGAAATGACGTGGCAGATTATGCTGCTCCTCCACTACTCCATTCTCCAAGGAGACATGGATGAAATAAGGCATTCCGTCACGCATCTCGACAAATCCTATATCCTCTATGTCGTAGTCTATCTCATTGGAGAGCATCATGATGATATCTCCGCTTTCAAGAAGTTCATGAAGGGATTTGTTGGAGATGCTTTGCTTCTTCAAATGAGGAATTCTATGACTGCGATAGCCCATCTCCATCATCTTGACCTTCTCCATCACCAGCGAATCTTTCAAGGCGGGATAATTCTCAGGATGATGAGAGACATAATCAAGAGTCTTTGTCTTGAATCCTCCTCCGGTTAGATATTCCGTCATTTCCTTTAAATTGCCTCTGTATATGTTGTCCACAATCCAATCAGCTCCATAAAAGAATTGTGATGCAAACCCGTCATCAATCCCTTTTTTGCGTGAATAACGCTCAATATAGTTGGCAAACTCCTCAAAACGGGACAATTTACGTGTGCTTGCCTCTGCAATAGCCATGACGGTATTTATAAAGCCGAGACGATCCATGGAATGTAGGTTTACCATAAGAGTGCCTATACTGTCGTTGTCAGCACTCTCTCCAAAGGGGATGCCTGTCAATTGTTTGGCTACAAACACACAGCGGTCGCCAAAACTGCCTCCATGAGAAGCTGTGGCTTCTAAAATCCGATTGATTTTAATTGAGTCGTCAGCGCAGTGAAGTCTGACGTTTGCTCCATGCATGGGAAAACGGGCAAACACCAACATTATCAATACTAAGAGAGAGGATAAGGAGAGTAAAGGCTTTTTACACGCAGGGTGTTTGATTGCGTAATTATGATCAGTAGGATTCATATTTCTCTTTTTCTGCAAATTTAGCAAATTATTCCTTATCACGGATAAATAAATTATTAAATTTGCAAAATGAACATTATCGAAATAAATTCCCTCAATGACGAGGGTATAGAAATTTTCGCTACTCTCACCGAGGCGCAGTTGCGTAACCGACTTGATTCTGAAAAGGGAATTTTTATTGCTGAAAGTCCGAAAGTAATCAAGGTGGCTTTAGATGCGGGCTATTCTCCCATTGCGGTTTTATGCGAGAGAAAACATATCACCGGGGATGCCGCGGAAATCATAAAACGGTGCGGAGATATTCCTGTCTATACCGGCACACGCGAGATTCTTTCACAGCTCACGGGCTACACGCTGACACGCGGAGTGCTTTGTGCCATGAGAAGGAAAGAGCTGCCCGCTTTAGACACTCTACTGAAAAATGCCTCAAGAGTGGCAGTTATCGATGGAGTTACCGACACCACAAATATCGGGGCAATATTCCGTTCTGCGGCTGCTTTGGGAGTGGATGCCGTGTTGCTGACGCCCACATCTTGCGATCCCCTTAACAGAAGAGCAGTCAGAGTATCGATGGGAAGTGTCTTTCTCGTGCCCTGGACATGGCTTAATGATTCAATATCCTCACTTCACAAATTTAATTTCAAGACAGCGGCGCTTGCCCTGAAAGAGGATTCGGTGGCTATAGATTCTCCGGTCTTAAAGGAGGAAGCCCGTCTGGCTATGATTCTCGGCACGGAAGGAGACGGACTTGCACAAGGAGTGATTGATTCGGCAGACTATACTGTCATAATCCCAATGCACAACAATGTGGATTCGCTGAATGTAGCAGCTGCGTCTGCTGTTGCTTTCTGGGAGTTAGTAAAAAAATAGTGCCCCACGTGCTTCCTTAAAAAGAAGCGGAACCACTTTTCAAGATGATTCCGCTTCAATATTTCTATAATCTCAATTGATTAATTATTAATCAATGTCGCTATGTCATTTTTCACAGTAGAGATAGTGCCGATATTGAATTTCTCCTGCAGCACCTTCAAAATGTCGGGAGTAAAGAATGCCGGGAGAGTCGGACCGGTGTGAATGTTCTGCACTCCAAGGTAAAGGAGAGCAAGAAGCACAATGACTGCCTTTTGCTCATACCATGCGATATTGAACACCAGAGGAAGGTCGTTTATGCTTTCCAGCTTGAACGCATCTTTCAGAGCCATTGCTATTCTCACGAGCGAATAGGAGTCATTGCATTGTCCGGCATCAAGAACACGAGGAACACCCTCTATATCACCGAGAGGAAGCTTATTGTAACGATATTTGGCACACCCGGCAGTCAAAATCACGCAATCCTCCGGAAGAGCCTCCGCAAATTCAGTGTAATAACTGCGTGACGGGAAACGACCGTCGCAACCTGCCATAACGACAAACTTACGAATCTTCCCTCTCTGAATGAGATCCACAATTTTTGGAGCAAGCTCAATCACCTGATGATGAGCAAAACCGCCAACAATCTCTCCATGCTCGATTTCTGTCGGAGGTGGACATGTCTTTGCCTTGGCAATAACCTCAGAGAAATCATGCTTCCCTTCTGCGTCTTCTTCAATATGTGTGGTGCCAGGCATGTTTACAACTCCCAGAGTGTAAACACGATCCATGTAAGTGGTCTTAGGCCGTGGGGGAACTATACAGTTGGAAGTAAAGACAAAGCATCCGTTGAAAGTCTCAAACTCATCAACCTGCTTCCACCAAGCGTTTCCATAATTGCCTGCGAAATGAGGATATTTCTTGAAGAATGGATAATATTGCCCGGGGAGCATCTCAGAGTGAGTATAGACATCCACTCCTGTGCCTGCTGTCTGTTCAAGAAGTTCTTCAAGATCATGAAGATCATGTCCGGAAATAAGGATACCCGGATTCTTACGCACACCTATGTCTACCTTAGTTATCTCCGGATTTCCGTAAGTGCCTGTATTGGCAGAATCAAGCAAAGCCATTGCCTTGACACCACCTTCTCCCATATAAAGCACAAGATTTACTAATTCCTCTACCGATATATCATCACGGCTCACCTCTTTGAGCACTTTTTCTATATAAGCATAGACATCATCGTCCTCATATTTAAGATTGGCAGCATGCCGGGCGTAGGCGGCAGCTCCTTTGGCCCCATAAATGGCAAGCTGCTTCAGACCTCGCTTATCAGCATCCTGTTCAGCAAGCACACCTGTAACAGATTCCAGTTTGACATAGTCTTCCGGCTCTGCTTCAATAGAAACTTCCGGATTATCAGGAATCTTGATTCCCAGTTCTTCACATTTTGCCTTCAGCTCACGCTTCATTTGAAAAGCACGACGGATATAGCCGTCAAGAGAGGCATCATCGAAATTAGCATTAGTGATGGTTGTGAAAAGCGCGTCAATCACCTGATGACTGGCATCTTTCTGCGGAGCACCTGCCCCACGAAGAAGATCATTAAGGATTGCTACACCTCGTGTAGCATAAAGCAAGAGATCCATACGTCCCGAAGTAGCGGGAAGTTTGCCACAAACACCACGTAAAGTGCATCCTGTGCCCTTTGCTGTCTCCTGACATTGGTAACAGAACATCTGAGGGTTAGTTTCCATAGTATTTTTGATAAGTTTACGGTTTAACTTTGATAAGCATCAGCTTAGAATCAGCATTAGCCTTGACGCTGTGTTGCACGTCGGCTCCCATAAGAAGAAATTCACCGGCTTTGAGAAGATGTGGCTTACCGAGCATCGTAAACTCGATTTCACCTTCGATTACATTCACCATCACCTCTGCCGGAGCTGTATGTGTATCAAGTTTCTGACCGGCCTTAAACCCAACGAGCACTACACCACCATTGGCGTTTGAGAAAATATTCTGAAAATGCACCCGGTCTTCGCCACATTCAATCTGCTTGGCGAGCTCATGAACTTCGCCAAACTTAAATTCCGTATCAATCATAGTTTTGATAAAATTAAGATATTAGAAGTTTACAATAGTAAAAGGAATTCTATTCCTCTATATCTATAACTACAACGGCTATCCCGCGCTTATGGTTCATGTCTGCATCTACCCCTTTCCACACTTGGGACAGAATCCTTTCAATACATAATTGACAGCCCTGAGCGTGTATCCTTCCGGCAATTTCACTTCCGGCACTTTTACATCTTCAATACATATTGTCTCCTTACATTTTTCGCAATAGAAATGCACATGCTGGTCGCTTATATGATGATGATCCACACTCAGACAAATCTCATATTTGACTGAGCGGCTGCCATCCTCTATTACATGAACGAGATCCTTGGAAGCAAAGAGTTCGAGAACGCGGAAAATGCTGGCCCTATCCATAGGATCAAGTTCTATCTCAAGGTCAGCAAGGCTCAAAGGATGATTGTAGATCATCAATTGTTTTGCCACAAGAATACGATTTGGAGTAGGTTTTACACCCCGCGCTACAAGAAACCTTTCTACTTCTGAGGAATTAGATTTCATAATTTATTCATTAGTAAATAAAAAGGCTCAACCATATAAACAGAATCCTATAAATATAAATAGGAAGCCGGGCCTTATTAGGTAATTACATGCAAAATTACAAATTAAAATTCTTATACCTCCTTACAGCCCGCATAATATTATGAAGAGAATGTAAAAAATGCAATACGGTTGCAGGAATATGTTCGTAACTTTGCAGCGTGAAATAAAATTCCACGGTGGAATAGCCGTAAAAATTAAAAATAAAATAATATGAAAAAATCATTCAAAATAGAGGTGGATTGTGCAAACTGCGCAAATCTCGTGGAGGAAGCCGCTAAGAAAGTGGAAGGCGTTAAGGATGCAAATATATCTTTTATGACCCAGAAAATGAAGGTGGAATTTGAGGAAGGTGCTGATCCGGAGACTGTAATGGCTGAAATTATCAAGAAAGCAAAGAAAATCGAACCCGATTTTGAAATACTTTAAAATATCCCCCTCAGCCTGAATCCCATCAGGCTGTTCTTTTTCTCCTCTGTTGTAAAAACAATAACCCCCAAACGATTATGAATAACAAACAACGCAAAATGCTGACTCGCATCATCATCGCCATAGTGATGACGATTGCCCTTCAGTTTTTTGAACTTACAGGGTGGCTGCGGTTGTCTCTTTATCTTGTTGTCTACCTGATTATCGGCTATGATATTCTCAAAAAGGCTTGGAAAGGTATTCTCAACGGACGTGTGTTTGACGAGAATTTCCTCATGGTGGTAGCCACTATCGGCGCCTTCGCGCTTGCCATTTATGAGAAAAGCGGTGATTATCTCGAGGCAATCGCCGTGATGCTTTTCTATCAGATTGGTGAATTTTTCCAAAGTTATGCTGTCGGGAAAAGCAGAAAGGATATTGCCGCTCTTATGGATATCCGTCCGGACTATGCCAATATTGAAAAAGATGGCAAATTAGAGAAAGTCGATCCGGACGAAGTGGAAATCGGGGATATTATAGTAGTAAAGCCGGGAGAGAAAGTACCTATTGACGGAGTCGTTGTCAGTGGCTCCTCAACATTGAATACCTCAGCTTTAACAGGAGAGTCACTACCTAAAGAGGTAAGCAAGGGTGATGAAGTTATAAGCGGATGCCTGAATGAAACAGGGCTGCTGAAGATTCGCACCACCAAAGATTTCAGTGAGTCAACGGTCTCGAAAATCCTTGAGATGGTTGAGGATTCATCCACAAGAAAAGCCAAATCGGAAAACTTTATCTCACGTTTTGCCAGGGTTTACACCCCTGCTGTCTGCTATGGAGCATTGGCATTAGCTCTCCTCCCTCCCCTTTTCATGGTAATATTTATGGGCTCTCCCCTCTCTTTCTCCACCTTTGAGACTTGGATATATCGTGCTCTGGTATTCCTTGTTATAAGCTGCCCGTGTGCCCTCGTAATAAGTATTCCATTGACATTTTTTGCCGGAATCGGGGGTGCCAGTCGTGAAGGCATCCTTCTGAAAGGGGGAAATATCCTTGAGGCTCTCACGAAAGTGAAGACTGTGGTATTCGATAAGACCGGAACTCTCACTAAGGGTGTATTTGAAGTAAACGCCTGCCATGACGGTGATGACCACGACTTGACAAAAGAACGGGAGAAATTACTTGAGTATGCCGCGATAGCCGAATCAGTCTCCTCCCATCCGATAGCCTCTGCGATTCGCAATGCCTTCGGTAAAGAGATCGACAACAATCGACTGAAGGATATCAAGGAACTCAGTGGAAAAGGGATCATCGCTGTCATTGACGGTAAGGAGATAGCTGTTGGAAATGACAAGCTTATGCAACAGCAAGGCATCCAGCCCTGCAGATGCCACCTTCCCGGCACAATCGTGCACGTCTCTGTTAATGGCAACTATGCCGGACATATTGTCTTAGGCGATATCGTTAAGGAGGATGCTCAGCAGGCAATTTCCGAACTCAAGGCAGGGGAGATTGAAAAAACTGTAATGCTGACCGGAGATGCCCGGAAGGTAGCGGAAAATATCGCTGCCAGTTTGGGAGTCGATGAGATATACAGCGAGTTGCTGCCCGGTGATAAAGTGAAGCATATCGAACGCCTTATAAAGGCTTCTCCAAAGGATGCCAAAGTGGCATACGCGGGAGATGGCATAAACGACGCTCCTGTCTTGGGACGTGCTGATTTAGGAATAGCGATGGGGATGATAGGAAGCGATGCGGCGATTGAAGCAGCCGATATAGTCCTTATGGATGACAATCCGCGAAAGATAGCCAAGGCAATCCGCATTTCAAAAAAATGTATGCGTATTGTTTGGGAGAATATCATTATGGCGATAGGCATTAAAGGCATTTGCCTCGTATTGAGCATCTTCGGAATAGTCAATATGTGGCTTGCGATTTTCGCGGATGTAGGCGTGATGATTCTTGCAGTGCTAAACGCCATCCGCGCCATGTATGTGAGAAAAATATGATTAGCCTCGGGTAATATCGCCTTAGTTGCAAGTTTTTAAAGAGGATAATGGTTGACTTGTCAACCATTATCCTCTTTCTGTTGTTATATATACAGAATGGAAAAAGGAATCAAAAATATTGAATCTCCGGCTTTAGGTTGCCTTCTCGGGACAGCCTATCAAACTCTCCTTGGTAAATTGGGGAAAGCCCTGAAAGATGCCTCTCTTGATATCAACACAAGCGATTATCTCGTTTTGAGAGCTATCTATTCCAAAGAGGGCCTTCAACAATGTGAGATTGCTGAGATGATTGGTAAAGATAAGGCTGCCGTATGCAGATGCGTATCGGGTCTCGAAAAGAAGGGTCTTGTAAAGACTGTGAGCATAAGCCATAAATGCCTCAAGGTGTTCCCCTCTCAAAGAGGATTAGAGATTAAGGAAAGGATTCTGGGGGTGGCTCAACTGAGGCACGACGCTCTTCTTGACCTCACGACTAAGGAAGAGTTGGCAACCTTCATACGGGTGCTGGAGAAGATTATTGAATCCGATTCCTGAAAAAGATTTTTATAAACTTCTATATAACCATAATCAATTAACTAAGAAAGGAAACACAACTATGATGACACTCACAATTTGGAGCGACTTTGCTTGTCCTTACTGCTACATCGGCGAAACTCGCCTGCAGAATGCAATCGAAGAACTTGGTCTTAAGGATGATGTTGTTATCGATTTCAGGGCCTTTGAGCTCGATCCGACAGCCCCGAAAGAGGTTACCACAACCACCCCGGAGCGTTTTGCGAAGAAATATGGTCTTTCTCTCGAGGGAGCAAAAGAGCAGATTGAGCAGATCTCCTCTCTCGGCAGGGAATTGGGTATTGACTTCAATTATGCCACCACCCTCTATTCCAACACACGCGATGCCCACCGCCTTATGAAACTTGCGGAAGCAAAATATGACCGTGAGACGGTAGGCCGTCTTAATGAGGCTCTCTTCAAGGCATATTTTGTTGAGAATCTTGTGCTTTCCGATCATCAAGTGCTTCTTGCAAAAGGCGTTGAAGCAGGACTTAAAGAGGAGGACTTAAAGGAGGTGCTTGATTCGGATAAATATGATGATGAAGTTCGTTTCGATGAGCGCGAAGCTATGATGAGAGGTATTCGTGGGGTGCCTTATATTGTCTTCAATGGCGGCTTCGCCGTTCCGGGCGCAATGTCTACAGATGGCTTCAAATCCGCTCTTGAGCGTGAGCTGAAGCGACAGGAGAAGGAAGCTGAAGCAGGTAAAGAGACCGAACGACCCCATCAATGTGGACCAGACGGCTGCCAGCTGCTCTAATATGCCTTTAATATGATTTAAAGAGAAAGGAAGCAAACTATGATTAAGGAATTGCAAGTAACGGGAGTCTATACCACTAATACTTATTTCTACATTGACTCCCATTCAAAAGCCGGATTCCTGATAGATCCCGGAGCACAGGCAGGACTTATATATGACGCCATAGTCAGAAATGGATGGAAAATTGAGAAAATTCTCCTTACCCACGGTCATTTCGATCATTTCGGAGCTGCGGAAGTATTGCGGGAAAAACTTGTGGCTCCAATCTACATTTATCCCGAAGATGCGTCATATCTTACCGACCCCTATTTGAATCTCAGTGGCAATTACGGTGGAATCAAAGTTACCCATTATGAGGAACTCTATGACGGGGAAGAGATTCGGCTGAAGGAAAACAACGGTTTTTATCTGAAAGTGATACATACTCCGGGTCATACTCCGGGTTCGGTAACTTTCTGGTCTCCGGAAGAGAAAGCAGCCTTCGTGGGGGATCTTCTGTATCAGCATGGTCCGGGACTTACCAACTTCCCTGGAGGTAATCGAAGGATTCTGGAGCAATCAATAATAGACAGGATTCTGACTTTGCCGGAAGATACGGTTTTGCTTTCGGGTCACTCCTCTCCTATTACCGTAGCGGAAGAACGCCGCCTTCTATTAGGATAACTGATCTCAACCTTAGATGATAATATAATATGGACGCTATGATACTGACTTCTGCTCCCATAGGAAAACTGAAAGCCAAAAACCGAATCATCCGCAGTGCAACAAACGATCATCTCGGAAATCCGGACGGCACAGTAAGCGATGCAGAAATAGATATGTATGAAACCCTCGCCCGAAATGAGATAGGAACTATTATCACTGGACACTTAAGCGTGAGTCCGAATCTCGATTATAGGGCGGATGAGATGCAGCTCTGCATTGGCGATGATAAATATATCGAAGGATTGAGCAGAATCCCTGAGATAATACATAAATTTGATTCAATCGCTATCGCTCAGCTATCGCATGCCGGTCCGAAAGGGTTGCATCCTATTGATTTCAATCAACTCTCCACTGATGAGATGGAGAAAATCAGAGACTGGTTTGTGGAGGCTGCTGCAAGAGCGCAGAAAGCCGGATTCGATGGGGTGCAGATACACATTGCCCACTGGTATCTTCTTCAAGCCGTTGTCAATCCCGACCTTAATCAGCGTAAGGACAAATATGGCGGTTCAAAAGAGGACGACATACGTCTTCCTGTGGAGATTGTCGAAGGCATTTCACAGAGATGTGGAGAAGATTTTCCAATTCTTGTCAAGATGAATGTCCATAACACCCTTGAAGGAATTGACGATGACGATCTTATTGAATATTATTCTGACCGTCTTCATCAATCCGGTGTTGTATTGGTGGAATTAAGCGGCACGGATTTCACAAGAAAAGACAGAAAGGCAGAACTATATTATATTGAAGAGGCTCGAAAATTGAAGAACGCACTTCCTATGCTCCCAATGTCGCTCGTAGGAGGAATCTTCAGTAAAGAGACAATTGAGAAGGCTTTAGAGGTAACTGAGTTTACTTCCCTTTCCCGCACTCTCCTGACCCAGCCTGATTTTTTAACGAAAATCAGGAATGGAGAGATTGACAAGTCCCGGTGCATCCATTGCAACAAATGTTTCGAGATATTCGCCACAAAATATGAACGTTGTGTGTTTGGACCTGTAATTCATAAACTGGAGGAAAACTTCCAGAAAAACTGACCCTCTTACAAAACAGGAACCCTTTGATACTTATGATATTCAGAGGGTTCCTGTTTTAATAAGACTATTATTTCAAAGGTTTAATCAGCAGGTTGGTTTTTAAATTTATTTTATATTTTGATTATTAATAAGTTAAATTAGAGTTAAAAGATTCTTCCCTGCTAATCGTTCGAGTGTTATATCAATACTTCGGTTACTTTTTGAGAGTTTGTTAACGGCTCCGAGGCGCCATGT
>CAMWSM010000027.1 GCA_947176915.1 uncultured Porphyromonadaceae bacterium
AAAGCAATTTCCGGTTTACGAGGGTCGCCATTTTGTGCTACAAGATAGCATGCATAGCGTGTCAGCGTCACGTCATCTACTTGACGCTTAGCACCCTTAGCTAAGTTTATCATTTTGCTGACGTCAGCAAAATGATCAGCAATGTTTTCTCCTGGATTAGCAGCGGATTCCTTAGCTTTCATTTGCGGTCTAAAAAAGGGGGCATATATGTGGGCCATTTCGCCGTTTCGGGGTTCAATTATTTAAGTGTTAAAAATTTCTTTTGATACACCCCCGTTTTGATTTCAGAAATAAATGGTGTAACTTTGTGTATCGAAATGGCTATAAGTTAGTTTTTGGTGGTGCTTATAATTGTTTATTTTATTATAATTAGCCAAGAAACCATGTCGTTTGTATGCCATTATTTCTATAATCTTTAACTTGCGAAATTTAGATAACGTAAAATGAAAACCGGCTATAAAGAAATAGGTTTTGGAAAGCAAACCATAGCGGAGGTATTCGAGGAGTGGTACACCGTACCATCATATCAAAGGCACTACGTATGGGAAAGCGACAATATTAATGATATGCTCGAAGATTTTACGTCTAATTATGCGGAACATGGCAATGAGGAATATTTTCTTGGCTCTTACATTATTCAAAATAAAGAGCAGAACAATGATTTGCTGGATGGACAACAACGGATTACTACTTTGTTCCTTTTATTTGCTTTTCTTCGAGACTATAATAGATCCTCTGATGAGGTCAGAGAAAATTGCAAAGCTTTAATTGTCCAGAAAGAGAATAAGATACGTAAGATAGCACAACGAATCAGACTTTCCTATGAAATAAGAGGCAATGTCAAGAATTTCATTGAACAGTATATAATGCCGGATGGAAATATTTCTCAATATTGGTCTGATATTGTAATAAAAGCTAATGACAAGAAAGAATCCACATCTATTCAAAGGATGTGCAATGCATTATTGTGCTTCAAGGAGTATTTCGATGAGCATACAGAAATAGATCTTGACATATTACTGGGGTTTATTCTCAATAATGTGGTCATGATTTATATATCAGCAGACTCCCTTGAAGATGCGTTCCGATTGTTTTCCGTTATGAATGATCGGGGGCAGAAGTTAAGTAATGCAGACATTTTAAAATCATCAAATCTTGAAAAGATCAGTGATGATACGGATAGAAATAACTATGCCCGAGGTTGGGAGGAGATGCAGGAAGATATGGGAAATGAATTCGACCGTTTCCTTGCGTATGTCAGAACAATGCTATTAAAGAAACGTCAGAAAACTAATCTTCTCGATGAGTATGACAAACTGATATTCAAAGCTGGCAAGATGCAACAAGGGAAGGAATTCTTTAACTATGTTTTTAAGGCGTACGAAGACTACAACAAACTCATCAATTTAAATGATAATGATGATGCTGAGTATTGTACGCTAATTCGAATTCTCAATAACTCCATGCCATCAACCGATTGGATACCGGTAGTCCTATCGTATGGAAGAAAATTTGGCAATACCGGCCTATTGAAGTTTACCCTTAAGGTGGCTTGCAAGAATATTGGCGATGCGGTATGTGGTAAGTCTTCTTCATATCGTATTGATAATCTTAATAGTATCATAAATCTTATAGAAGATTCTGTGGATAGCAATGCTGTGTTAGAGTCAACCAAATTCTACTCTTTCGATGAACAGGTGTTTATGGCAAACGTACAGTCGGAGATATATGGACGTAGGTATACTTATGCTTTGTTAATGTTGCTTGAATATAAATATAAGGATAAGTCGGAGTGGAAGGAGTTTGGTACTATCTCTATAGAACATATCCTTCCACAAAATCCAAAATTGAATAGCAAATGGGTTAAAGACTTTACAGAGGAACAAAGAAGTTTTTATACGGATAGAATAGGTAATCTCTGCCTTATCGGAAGAAGGAAGAATGCCTCATTAGGAAATCTGGATTACCAAGAAAAACTGAAAAGGTATTTTGAAAAGAATATTGGTTCGTTTGCCTATACGCAAAAGATTTATAAGAATTATCCAACTGCCTGGACGCCGGAAACTGTTGAAGAGAATCAAAAACGTGTGATTGCTGACATAAAAGAAATTTTCGGAATAAACAGTTCTGGAACGGGGATGAATTCCGTAACTTCAAATGATCCAAAAATATCCACGGAGGAAAATCTCACTGATTCATATATGCAACGACAGAAAAGCATTTATGCCAATGCATACGAACGGTGGAGTGAAGATGATGACAAAAAACTTGTTGAATTATATAATTCCGGGGTAGATGTTAAAACTCTTATGTCGATATTTCAGAGAAACGAAGGTTCTATAAAATCCAGAATCAAGAAACTAACCGGTTTGTTCCTATAATAGGAATCACAATTGCGGATTTTATACGTAAGGAATGTGCTAAGGATAGACATCTGCAAGACGGATTTCTTGCACTGGAAGCCGGCACTTTATTTAAGCCCAATCCCGCCGATCCGACTTACCCAAGATGGCGTGAACCATGAGTGACTGGTATAAATGGCAATATATGGTCTATCGTGAAATAGGAGACAAAGACAATCGACTCCAATTAGGCTTCGGCGGAGCATTACGATGAAAAGCGATGTAATGTGCCGTATGAGCGAATGTTGGAGTTGGTGAACGGTACCTTGATAAAGAATTGATTTTTAGGAGATAATAAAAGTGATATTTCCCAAGTGGAATCACATTCCGAAATCTCGGTAGCCTGTCATCGATCATTTTCATAGATTTTCTAATAATATCGAATTGACAATGGGATTGTGAGAATAAGCTGATGATTGGGCAAGGAGATTAAAGTTGCCAGTTTTCTTTCCGAGTCTATAGGCAACGTCGTTACCCTCTTTGTCAGCTGCTCGCGCTCCGATAATGGCTACTGCTTTCTCATCGCGTAGTAAACTGATATTCCCTTTCAGATGGATTATCGGAGGATACTCAGACCCTATCCTGCGAAGCCTTTCCGGAAATTCCGGATCAGTCCAGACGTATGAGATTACTCCTGCCTCTTCCTGGCAGTCGAGTACGGAATTTGCTTTATCCAGATACTCTTCCAAGATTGGATTCTCATCGAGCAATTTTTCAAATGTATTGAGTTGCATCTTCAGTATCTCGGAATTTTCCATCCCGAAATACTGAAGAGCAAGCACCTCGTCGATAGTTAGTGGTTGTTTCATTTTCTATAGACTATTTTTTACTAATTCATCCCGAGTTGCAAGATAAGACTCAAAGTTTTTCATTATCTTTAGTAGATCAGGCGTTAGCCTTTTCTCGCATTCCTTTGCAATCCATTTGGGAATAGGATAGACACAAGCTGCCATTGAGCAGGCGATACATGCCTTTGATGCCTTCGGGATGGTTATGCGATACTCCTGCGATTGCTCCTAACATAACTCAACTATTCTTCCGGAAGTTTCACATCAAAACCTGAAGCGAGGAAAATTACCGACAGAATATCGTCATCATCCGACTCTCCGACTCCCCATTTCACGTCTGCATAAGAAGGTAAAGTCTCAATAAACGCCGTTATCGCCTTCATCTCATTCATCATCAAAGGGCTATTCTTCGGAACGAAAACCTTTATTAGTACCCTCCGGGCGGTGGAAATGTCGCACTTCTTCATTAAAGGAGATGAAAGAGCCTGCTCAATGGCAAGTCCCACTCTGTTCTCTCCTGCACCGATGCCGCTCCCGATTGTGAATGTACCGCTCTTTGAAAGGGCAATTCCCAGATCTTCCACATCGATCTTTATTGTACCCTTCTCCGAGATAAGAGATATTATATCCTGAATGCCTTCTGCAATTGTCTCTTCTACAGAGACAAGGGAATTAATCAGTTCGACAAATGTACATCCTTTTTCAGTCGGTCTGTTGAAGGTTTCCTTATTTATGATAAGCGAACTGTCGGCTTCATCATTTATCTCACGGGCTACCTCCAATGCTCTAATTACAGCTTTCTCACCTTCAAAAAGACGCGGGGTGGTGAGGATTGCAGCCAGAGCTCTGCCACTCCTCTTTGTCGATGCCGCTGCTTTCAAAGCTAAGGAATTTTCTTTATTGTTGCCTAAATCAGCAACCAAAAGCACCAATTCCACTTCCTCTGTAATTTCACCGGTAAGCATTTCGAGTTCGGATTCATTCTTGATACCGAATGTAGCTATCCCTTTTACTTCATTCTCCGCAATTATACGGACTACATTCAAGCCCGTTTCTCCTATTCCTAACAGGAGAACCTTCTTTGATTTTGGATCCATTTTTATTTGTTCTTTGAAAGATAACTTCTTATCAAAAAGTCAAGATAGTGATTCAGAGTAGAAAGAGCTCCTCGGAGCATATCTTCTGTCACGCCCTCTGACTTATCAATATTATCAATTGCTGAATGCACAAGTTCACTAGCCAGCAGTCGAGAGTAGCGGATATTCACTCCAGCCTTAGCCTTATCTACAAGCTTCTGCAGCCAATCGCTATCCCCACGTCCATTATTGATGACAAGCGCGTTCAGTTTGCGGAGATTCGACACCATTTTGTAGCGAAGATTATCAGAGAATTTAGAGTCTTTCAGGTACTGATTGAATTCTTTATCAAGAGGTATCTTGGGATATCGCTTCGTGTCTTCTGATTCATAGATTTCATACAGCTCCGGTTCAAACTCATAATAATCATAATATGAGCGTAGGAAAGCTTCATACCATTTGAAGGCAATTATAACTTCAGAGAGGAACTTCCTGCCCTCCTTTTTCACTTCTTTATTCATCTCCTCAAGTTCTTGGATATGACTTACCAAAGATGTAAAAGAGAAGTCAAGATAAAGCGTGCGTAAAGTTTCCGAAGAAGCCTTTCGCGCCTCTTCAAGCCATTCTCCAAGGAGTCTGAACAATTCAGGTTCGCCGGGTTCCCATAGCTCGATGTCTGCCTCTCTGATAAGGTCAATCTGTTTCTTTGCCTCCTCCTCGGAAAGGATTCGGGAGGTAATGAGCCAATTCTTGAATCCCTCAGAATTGTAGGGGATGCCAAGATACATCTTTTCTATAAGTTCTTCTTTCTTGGTAGTATTCTTTAGATTTGTCATAATTGTTACGTTTTATAGTTTGTTGCAAAGGTAATATGTAAGAAGCATTGGGGCAATCAACTATCTTACCAATCGTTACAATCCACCCTATTGCCCTATTATATAAATGATTATAATTAATAATATCATCCTATGAATCTACATTTTCACAGACTGAAAAATAACCTCTTATTATACAACTTAAATGGTGCAAGCGTTTATGCTCGTACCATTTAAGTCATCTTCTTAGAGCCCTTTGAAAATTCTACAATTATTTTTATTCTAACACTCTTCGAGGAGGACACCAGCTTTAAACCGGGTTTCAGGATTTACACGATATGAAGCAGATATTATACGTAAGGCATCTTTTTCCCATCTATTTTCAAAAATCTTTCTGGATTTTGAAAGACGAGAATTTTGAGCATTTGGTGAAAAATCAGAATATTCAACATACTCAGCTTTAAGATCCTTTACCTTGGCATTGGGATTTCTCTTCAATGCAGGGTAGAATATATCCACAAAAGCTTTCATACCAATATCTCGCAGACAACTAAGCACTTCCTCTTTAATATAACTGTCACTATTATTATTTTTTTTCACTTCAGTCTGTTCCAAATCTGGCTCATCAAGAAGATCTTCCAGATTTGGAATTACTCTTGAATATGATTCATCATCCGGTATCTTTTCAGAGCTTAGCTCAATTTGGATAACTTTTGATGCCACTGGTTGCTTTCCCTCAGCAGGTTCAAGTACATTCAGAGAATATATTCCCGGCAACACATATCGGGGATTATAAGTGGGACAATCGATTTTTAATCTCGCCCAATTGAAGGAAGGTAAGTCATAGTACTTTGATACAATAGCCTTCAAAGTGTTCAAAACTAACGCACCTACATAATAAGAGCCATCCTCCGCAGAAGGTTTATCAAGAATATCATTGACAAACAGAGGTATTAGAACCACATTCCACATACCTGTAAAATAACTGGGATGCATCGCTTTATTTCCCCATATATGAGATATTTTGAAGTTTATAAAATCTGCTTTATGACTTTTATTTCTCTTGAGGTAGTATCCGGTGTACTGTCTGATAAGTGAATCAACACTAGCATTCCCATTTTTATCTATTTTGATAAGTATATTCCCGGAATTGCCATCATTGAATATCGTCTCCTTTGTTTTCCTGGTCACCTTCTTACCACCATAAAATTTCTTATTATTCGATTTTCTGGCAGGCAAGACAATTCCTTGCTTAATACTCTCACACATATTGTCATGGCGATCTTTAACTATCTCTTTGGAAAAGAAATAGCAACCTGAAATTGAGAACTTTACAAATTCAGTTTCTCCAAACTGTCCTACAAGTTTCTCCATTCCATCAATGGGTTGATTTATTTTCATATTTATTATTTTTTGAGTATTCTAAAATCTAATCTGTAATCTATTACCTTTTCTTATTTAACCTAACTATTTTTCAAAGATAGTTTAGTTTGTCGGTAACCTGCTTAATAATATTCATGTCTCTATATAATCGTTATTTTGGAAAAATTAAGCATTCAAAATACTAAAAATAAAATTTCAAAATGCTTTTATAATTTTTGTTACGCACTCTATCAACGCTTATTCTCATAAAAACTTAATTTGTATATTTTCAACGATAGTATTAACCCTGATACTGATCAAGGATTTCGAGTTCAAGGGCTTCTTCAAGCCAATCCCCAAGAAGTCTGAAAAGTTCCGGTTCGCCGGGTTCCCAGAGTTCGACGTCCGCCTCTCTGATAAGGTCAATCTGTTTCTTTGCCTCCTCCTCGGAAAGGATTCGGGAGGTAATGAGCCAATTCTTGAATCCCTCAGAATTGTAGGGGATGCCAAGATACATCTTTTCTACAAGATCTTTTTTCATAGTTATTGAGTTTTCTATCCGGCTGCAAAGGTAATACCCACGATGTATAGGCATATTTAAGGCATGTATCCTCCGATACACCTATATTTATTATGCATAAAAGTAAGTTAACTTAAGAAAATTAATAATTGTTTCGCAGTGCCAATATGACCTATGAAAATTCAAGAATTATCAAATAAAAAACAATATTATCTAAACGACACCATAGGAATGAACGTTATCCGTTTGTCAAATGTTAATCTGTTGAAGAATGCAAATATGGAAAAAGAGATAGAGAACGCCCTTCGTCAGAATAAGGTTATTCATAAATATGTGATGGCTGTAGTCCATGCATTATTATGGGTGGCGGCATTGAGTTTTGCTGCATTCTTTCATTTGTCTGATTCCTTCAGCCATGATGAGGCTTTGTTGTTCTCTACGTTGGTTGCTTACGGTGCTTACCTGTGTGAGAGCGGTCTCGGAACAGTTAAGGAAGCTGCGGTTGCCACTATGTCTGAGCTTGACTTCAAGAAAGCTGGATTATGGAAGTGGATAGTTCTAAACATGGCCGTCAACACTGCATTGAGTTTCCTGTTTCTCTCCAATCCATCGTGGGTCTATCTTGTCCTCATAATCCTTACGGCAGGATGGCAGAAATATATGGACGGCAGAATACCTCCGCGTCTGCAGGCGACTGCACGGCCTTTGAAACTTAAAAACACAATCTCATGAATACGATAAGTCCTACGATACCTTTGATTTTAGGGATAGCCGCAGGAGCATTATTCCTCATCTTGTTTGTCGGAGCGTTGGTCGTGACAATGCGTAACAGGCGAATAATACGCCGGAACTCAGATCATACCCCTTTAAATTTGAAAAATGATGACAGATAATTCAGAAGAAATGTTTCCGCTGGTTGATGAGTATGGCAACATTATCGGCGCAGCCACTCGCGGAGAGTGTCATAACGGGAGTAAACTCCTGCATCCGGTTGTGCATCTTCATGTTTTTGATTCTTTGGGACGTCTTTACCTTCAGAAACGTCCGGACTGGAAGGATATTCAACCCGGAAAATGGGATACGGCGGTTGGCGGACATATCGATTTAGGAGAAAATGTAGATATGGCTTTACGGCGGGAGGCAGCAGAGGAGTTGAATATCACCGACTTCTCGCCGGTGGCGCTTAAGACATACGTTTTTGAATCAGACAGGGAGCGAGAACTCGTCAATGCTTTCAAGACAGTCATTGATCAAGAGATAATGCCATCGGACGAACTTGACGGGGGTAGATTCTGGACAATTGAGGAGATAGCCTCAAACATAGGGAAAGATGTATTCACACCCAATTTCGAAAATGAATTTCTTAATGTCATAAATACTGACACCAATCACAAGAATATTTCTATAAATCGATAAATAAATGAAAACAAAAATTTTAGAAGAGTTTAAGACTCGTTTTGGTACGGAGCCGTCTCTCTATGCCTCCGCCGGACGCATCAATCTGATCGGGGAACATACTGACTACAACGGTGGTTTCGTATTTCCCGGAGCGATTGATAAAGTGATAATGTCAGCTATTGCTCCTAATGACACGGAGAAAGTGCGTGTGTTTTCCATAGACATAAATGAATATGCAGAATTTGGACTGAATGAGGATGACGTTCCCCCACAGTCATGGGCACGCTATATTTTCGGGGTGTGCCGCGAAATCCTTAAGCGCGGTGGAACTGTAAAAGGTTTTGATGCTGTATTCGCCGGAAACGTTCCCCTTGGCGCCGGTCTCAGTTCTTCGGCAGCGCTCGAGAGCTGCTTCGCTTTTGCGTTGAATGATATGTTCAACGCCAACAGCATAGACAAGTTTGAACTTGCCAAAATCGGTCAGTCGACAGAACACAATTACTGCGGAGTAAACTGTGGAATCATGGATCAGTTTGCCTCCGTGATGGGTCGGAAAGGTAAACTGATGCGTCTTGACTGCCGCTCGATGGAATTTGAATACTTCCCCTTCGCGTCTGACGACTACGAACTCATATTGGTTGACTCCAGAGTGAAGCATGAGCTTGCCGATTCGCCCTACAACAAGCGGCGCGCCTCTTGTGAACGTGTGGCAAAACGACTTGGACTTGAGACTCTTCGTGATGCCACGATAGACATGCTTGATTCAATCCGCACAGATATCACTGCCGAAGACTATTTCAGAGCAAAGTTTGTGATTGAAGAGAAGGATAGGGTTCTTGCCGTCTGCGATGCTCTCAATAAAGGCGATTTTGAGACAGTGGGAGCCAAAATGTATGAAACCCATAAGGGTCTTTCCAAGGACTATGAGGTGAGCTGTGAGGAATTGGATTTCCTCAACGATGTGGCGCGTGAGTGTGGGGTAACAGGCTCACGCATCATGGGAGGAGGCTTTGGCGGATGCACTATCAATCTCGTCAAGAAAGACCTTAGAGATAAGTTTATTGAAACAGCGAAGGAGAAATTCAAGGAAAAATATGGTCATGAACCTAAAGTCTACCCGGTGGTCATCAGCGATGGCGCTCATAAGGTAGAGGAGTAAGGGTCAATTCTTTTCCCGGTTCTCTTTCCAGGCAAGGATTCCCCCTTCAAGGTTTGTTACTTGGAAACCATTGGCGGAGAGCTTTCGCGCCGCGTCTGCCGACCGTTTGCCGCTCCTGCAATATACTGCCACGGGTCTTGATTTGTCTAACGACTTCTGAGCCTCCTCTAAGAAGTCATCATCAAATACGTCGATGTTTCTTGCCCCCTCGATATGCCCTTCGGCATATTCTTCCGGAGTGCGCACATCTACGAGCTGAACATCTCCGTTCGTTATATACTGAGCGAAGTGTTCCACATCCATATCCGTAAAGTTGTTTCCCTGAGCATTCATACAAGCATTCATACCTAACAAAGAGAGTAATAATATTAAAATTTTTTTCATCTAAGATCTATTTATTATTTAAGTGTTGGAAAGCGGTGGAAGCTAATTTCCAACACTTATTTTTATTATTGGACATTGTCAGCATTCACCTGCCTGCGATAGCATAGATAGAACTTGATGCAAAAGCCGGAGATGATAACTGCAGAAACAAGCTGCCACCAATCCAATTCTCCCATCACAATACGGATGATGCGGTCGACGATCACGAATATGGACAGGATAGAAAGTGTGAGCCATATATTTCGTTTTACACGGTTGCTTACCATAGATAACTATTTTTTCAGAATTATTTTATGTTCAGTTTACAAATTTATATAAAAAACCTGAGATTTTGGCAGTAGAAAGAGGTATTTTTACTTTATACGGAAGTCTTTGAAGATTAATAAAAAATCAAATGCTTGTTGTTTGGTATATGGAATCAATCCGGTAGACCGGTAGTAGACTTTGATAGACTGTCATGGTCTATTAAATGTAGATTGGAAATAGGGGAGAGAGTCTATTTAGGGTCTTTAGTGAAAGTTCTTCTGCGGATTGATTAAATAAAGGGGGAGATTTAAAGATATAATTCACTATTTTTGTCGTGAGAAACCCACGTTTCATCCAATTTTGACACCAATCGACAACTTAATTAAAATATGAATTTCAAAACGCCGAGAAATCTCCTCCGATGCGGCGCAATAGCCGCAATGCTCTCCGCCCCTTTCTCTGCCGGAGCAATTATTTATCAGTATGATAATTTAAATGCTTCCTCCGGCACATGCCGTCTCCTCTCATGGAGCGGGAATCAGCCGAGTTCAGGAAAACTGACCATCCCGAATGTATATGTTGACGACAAGGGGAAAAGCTATTCAGTAACCGTCATTGCACCTCACGCACTTGACAATCTGACTGAGGTAACCCAGATTACTATTCCCGCATCTATCATCAGAATCGGAGATTCCGCTTTTGGACACGGCACCTCAATCATTGATCCCGATGAAAGAGTCTACAATTTCTTCAATTGTCCTTCATTGGAGAAATTCATAGTTGCCTCCGACAACAAAATATTTCAGGCAACAGACGGAGGTCTTCTATACTCTAAAGGCATTACTCAGCTGCTTAGAGTTCCGGATCATATAATATTATCGGACAGCACCTTGAGACTCTCCTCCAATACAATAGCCATCAGCGAAGATGCTTTCCGAGGAAATACTACCATCGCTCATCTGGAACTCCCTGCCGAGACAAGGATTTATGGAAACGGAGGTCTCAACCGTGCCCCCTCTATTGCCTCCTATTCACTCTACGGGAGCGGCTCACGTTTGAAGGTGTCTTTTGAAATTCTCTTCTGCAAGGATCTTGAGGACGGGGCGTATGAAATGGTCAGTTTCCCTCGTGCTTCCGCTACGGACGAGACGGGTGTTGGCGGAAGTGCAGTAGTAGTCCGTGATGAGGCATTCTTTGGTTGCTCAAATCTGAAAAAGATTTATCTGCATCAGGCGCAGGCGATCGGAGCGAGGGCACTTTCACAGACCGGCATCACTGAAATTGCCTTTCCCCGAGAAGTTCAATCTCTTGGAGAAGGGGTATTGGAGAGAAATCCTTATCTTACTTCAATCCGCAGTTCGATGGACGGCTATCTCTGGCCCGTTCTTCCTGAGCATTTTGCATCTGATTGTCCCAACCTTACCGAATATTCCGGGGTAGGGAAGATCTACGACCTTAAGACAGCGGCCTTCAAGAATTGTCCGAATCTGAAGGAATTCCCTTTTCCAGGCAATATAAAGCTGACCGGCGACTCGATTTTCTTCAACACCGGATTTGAGAAGATTGTGTTTGAGCCGGGAACAGCACAGGAATATCTACCCGGTCGTGCAATATTCGGCAACTGTCGCAACTTACGTGAGATAGACGCTTCAATTATTGGCAGAACAAATGAAAATCCCTTCCCATTGGGACCGGACTATGCTTCCGGGTGTCTCAAGTTGAAGACTCTTCGTCTGCCGAAGTTTGCACGCATAGTGCATTCCGAACAAAGTGATAATCCAGTGTTTGGCTACAGCTGCGTTCTTGACACAATAGAATCGCATACTGTTTACGGTCTTGAGGGTTCTCCCAACTTCTGTTATTCCTCTGTTAGCGGCGTGAGAGAGTTTAAGCCGATGGTGATGCTTTCTCTTACTGACGGATGGCAGTGGGAGAAGGAGAGTTGGAACAATTGGGCAGCTCAGTATGCCTTCTCAGCAGGAAACGGAGCGACCATTTCTCCTCAGATTTATATCGACTCTTATAATCCTCCGGCAAATTATGTTTGCAAGACTGCTACGTATTATGTCGGCGCGATGTGTCGGGAGAATTATGCGGATGCAATTGAGGCAGGATGTGAAGTAAATGAGCTATTTAAACTTACTCTTGAATTTCCTAAGAATGGAAACATGAAGTATAGGGTCGACACTATCCCTGGTGCGCCATATCAGATTGAGACCTTTACAATCCATACCAACCATAGTCGCAACAATTTAGGAGATTTTGGCAAAACATATTCCATTTCAGGCGATCATGCCGATATAACTAATCTGACCGTATTATATAGGGTGAACGGTTACTCTTTTGAAACCGACTACGGTGATCCTCATGATCTGCCGACAGAATCATCAGGGATCAATGACCTGACAGATGAAGAAACTGATGGGCTGATAGAGATATTCTCCCCTTCCGGTCTTCTTGTGGGAACGAAGCGAGGCAGCCGCCCTGCCATAGATGAGTATCCATCAGGAATCTATATATTGCGCATAAAGAACAGAAACGGAATAAGAACCGAGAAAATAAAAATCTGAGGAAACATGAGCCGCTCTTCTCCGATAAGAAGAACGGCTCATGTTGTTATAGATAGAATAAACTCTTATCGCAGTTCGGTTGTTTTATAATTATTATGAATATAAATTAATTATGCTATGAAAAAGACTTTACTAACACTATCAGCCGCTGTTACTGTCGGCGCTATGGGTTTCTCGGCGTCTGCCCAACGCGACAATCGCCTGGAGGGAGACGATGTGGTTACTCCCGTTGTAGGCGACGCTCCATCGAAAGATATTAAAGAGGCTTTGCAAAATAACGCGCCTCAAACTCCTAATGATAACGGTCTGCCCCGTTTTGCAATCGTAGGAAAGGACAGAGGTTTCTATTTAGGTATCGGTGCTCAGTTCCTGGGAGAGGCAATGTTTGATTTCGGCGACAATATGCCCTCTGCCCTTAACTTCACCCCGTCCTCAATGACTTCAAAGACACCGGGCAACGGAGGGGCGACACGCTTCGCATGGCAATCTTCCTCATTCTATATGAACTTTGTGGCAATGCCCAATTCCGATAATCATATCGGCATATTCTTTAAAGCCAATTTTGAGGGTGGAAATAGCGTACTACAGGTATCCCATTTTTATGGAAAATATCGCGGTTTGACAATCGGTTATACAAATTCTGCATTCAATGATGGAGCAGCTATGCCGATGACTATAGATAATGAAGGACCTAACGGGTCTGCTTCCGTTACACTCTTTACTGCTTACTGGGCACAAAACTTTACTGACCATTTCTCAGGAGCTATCGGTATAGATGCGCCTACAGCAGATATTACCACAGCCGGTTCCACCTCTACCGTATCGCAGAGAATACCGGCCATCCCTCTTTATCTGCAATATGCATGGGATGGAGGGAACTCCCACATACGTCTGTCAGGACTTTACCGTCCGATGCAATATCGTAATACGGTGGATGCAAAGAATGCGACAGTGCAGGGTGGTGGTGTTCAGCTATCCGGTATGACTCATATAGCCGGAGGACTTTCTGCACAGTATGACGCCACTTACGGCGCCGGAATAGGCAGTTATCTGCAGGATGATGAAGGGCTTGGCCTTGATGCAGTGGCAGTAGGGCAACCCGGAAAAGTCAAAGCTATTAAGAATCTCGGTGTGACAGCCGGTCTCAACTACGTCTTCACTCCCAAACTGTCAGGCAACTTAATGTATAGCCATCTTACAAACTGGCTTCCTGACAATGCCTTGATATCAAACGACACCTACCGCTACGGTGATTATGTAGCAGCCAATCTTATCTATACATTCAATAAATTTATCTCAGCCGGAATTGAATACGACTACGGGCATACTAAAAACTTCGCCGGAGATCCTCTCCATTCCAACCGAATCCAGGCTCAGCTTGCAGTAACATTCTAAAAGCCCCTTTACATAATTATAAAAATGACACAAAGCGCCGGAGACACGTGCCTCCGGCGCTTTGTGTTTCCGATAGAAAAATTTTTTGGAAAAATAAAAATTTCATTATAACTTCGCTATTGAATAATAAGTAAGTGTTGAAAATTAGTTTATATTAACCTGGGGTAGGCTATTGCAAGATTTCAATTCATTCATACTTCAAATTTCAGCATGAACTAATTTTCAACACTTGCTTAGGAGAATATTTGAAGATAATGTTAAAGAAATTCGTTATGGACATTGACTCCTATACAGACCAAGAGATTGCATTGGCAATTCTTCACAGGGACTCCATTATTACGAGAGAGTATCTGTATAGAAAGTGTTATCCCATGTTTAAAGCAATCCATAGCAAGTATTATACGGATTGTGAGACTCCATTTGAATTGATCAACCAGATATATCTTTATATTCTTTGGCCTCATAAGGACACCAAAATAAGTAAGTTGGAAAGCTTTGGTTTTCGTTGCTCTTTAACGGTATGGCTTAAGATCATAACGGAACATTATTGCCAGCAGCTATTTAAGAAGAAAGTCAATCTTTCGGAAACAGATGCCGAGGTGGGGAATATGACAATTCATGAGGAAGAATATATTTCCCATAATACAAAATCTTTGGATGAAGATGATTTGCGAAAAATTCTCGCCGCTATGCCTAATGAAAGGTATAGCAGGCTGATAGAACTGCACTATGTGAAAGAGATGAGCAATGAGGAGACCGCCTTTGAACTTGGATTGACAATGGAGAATTATTATAATTGCCATAAGAGGGCAAAGGCTCAGTATTGTGCTGCCTTAAGAAAGGAGGGTCTGATATGATTGACGATGAGTTAAGAAGAAAATTTGAAAGTATTGAAGACCTTCCAATTTCAGAAGAGATGATAGGAGGCTACCTTGAAGGAACTCTCTCTGAGAGGGATAGGAGGGATGTGGAAGAATATATCGGAGGGGATCCATATATGGCGAATCTTATGTATACTGTCTCTATGGAAATAGAAAACAATAGATTATCGTCATATAATGAAATTAAACCATCTATGCTTTCAATCCCCTCTTTGACGGGATTATCTGCAGACAATCCTTTAACCTTAGATAAGGAGGATAAAGAGATTGAGTTGGTGGAAGTAGGTTATGAGTGTAATGAACCGTTGATTGAGTCTGACTATTTCAAATCCGATACCGATGAAGATGAAGGATATGATAATAGTTGCATCGATTCCTCAGATATTATAGCTAATACGGAGGAAGAGTAGTCTCATAATCAAATTAGTATATAAAGAGTTCGGTATCCCGCCGGGCTCTTTTTGCTTGTGAGCTGTTTGATACAGGCGATAACCTAAAATTATTTATGGGGCAGTTGATAGATTTAGGGTAGTTTATGTCTCTTTACTGATAAATTATAGTAACATTAAAATGGAAACACCAACTAAAAGTTTCACTGTCATCAAGGTGAGAGGAGATCCAGACGATACTCAAAAACTCTCATTTCTTTTCTCCCGGTAAGAAAAATGAGTTGGGTGGATAACCTATGCTCATGACAAATGGTTCTCCTCCAGGCAATGATTGAGCTGAGTGTATTGTAAAGATACGCCTCTTTGCAACGACTTTAAAATCATTATTGGATGGTGATAATAATAAAATTCATTCTTTAACCACGTAAAATTGGATAAAGAATTGTTTGATTATAATATTAATATTATATTTGCAGCCTCAACTTGTCCAGAAGCCCGGGTGGGGCAGTAGGACCGGGAGAGTAAATATTTTTTGGATGCGTCTATTGAGCGCTCTTTCCTGACTATTGGAAACTTCGCAACTTTCAGAATTGATCAGGGATGTGGCAACGGTAGATGCCTTGTGGATATTATATCTCAGCGTGTACCCCCATGAGAATGGTGGTATGCGTTTGATATACATATTTGCGTGAGGCTTCTGCGTTGTTCGTTCCATCAATTCGGGCAATGCGAAGGCCTCCAATAGTGGAACGAACAATCGATATTGGCTTTCACGCATTCTTTTTTACTAAAATCTTCCTTGAAAGCCTGGAAGAGTGATAAGACATTATGAAAAGATTACGACTTTCTAAGATTGCTTGTTATAGTTTGATTTTATTGGGAATGATTGGATGTGGAGATAATAATAAACTGCCAGATCCTTCTCCAGACGTTCCTGGGGTTACTCAAAATGTTAAAGAATACATGTTTACAAAAGGTTATTCGTGGTCAGCAATAGCATATCACGATGTAACACTTTCAGAAATACATTCAGAGATTTCTGACTATACGCTTTCCTGTACACCGCCGACAGGATATTCCATATATCTTAAAAAACAGGCACAGAAGGATGACGCCGGTTTTACAGTTTACCGTATTGTATGTGATATGGACCCTATCACTGCCACCACTTCAAATAATGAAAACAATAAGCTTGAAATAGCTTATACCCTAACAGGTACATACGTGTCAAATGGTAAAACTGAAAAAAAGGAATGCAAAAATTCAGTTACTCTCCAGAGATTCTTGGTGCCTGATCAAGTGGCAGTTACAAAGGCATTATCCACATTCTGGTATTTAGAAGAATGTGATGTATATGATAATAATAATTGGGTGGAATTCCAATCGCAGGATAAGTTTACTGAAATGGAGTCTCAGGTCAGTAAGTATGGATTAAACAATACTCCTCTTAAAAAGTATTGGGGTGTAAAAGAATTGGTTGTCATAGATGAATACGGAAATCCAATCAAAAAGTATCAATATGAGATTAAATGGGGTTGTAATGATTCTCTCCCCGGATGGATTAAGTCTTCTTGGTTTGAAGCAAAGACAGATCTTGTAAATACATGTTTTTCTTTTGATGGATATCCGGAAGATTTTGGTAGTTCTGTATATTTAGTGACTAACGATGTAATGTGGACTATGAAAGCCGTATATTCCGAAGATGGACAATTGAAAGAAATTTGGCATTACAAATTCAGAAAATACGAAGCGGAAAAACCAGGAAATAATTGATTATGAAGATTAATAATGGTATTATCACCTCACATCGATATATAGGGCTGTTTTTATTGATTATCGGAGGATTTTTCCACGCCCTGGGAGCAAACGATGAATATGAGAGAGCTTCAGATAAGGATGTACTTAAAGCTCAAACTGTAATAGCCAGATTCGATCAACACACCTCCGATGGATATTGGTATATCTACTGGCTTCGATTTAATGCATCTATTGTAAAAGGCGAACAGCCTACAGTCACAATAGAGAATTCTTCCTTGGGGGATGTAGAGTATACTATTATTCGTGCGGCAGGTTCTCAGATACGGAAGGAACTTTGGTGTAAGGATCCTAATGGAGCAGAGGTAAGGATAGTGTTGAAATATGAAGAGAATCCGGAAGCACGAAATGCCACGATTCTCAAATTATATGTAGATACATATCCCGGTACACGAGCCAATCAGCAAAGTATTGAAGCTGTGGAATGCCAAAATATATTTCGTTATAAGGACGAGTATGATGCTGGGTCTATTCTTTACTCGGGAGACAATAGTTTAGTAAAGCCTATTAAGAAATGGAAAGTGGGAAAATATCCAACTCTTTTTCAATGGATGGATGCAAATATACACGGTCTCTGAGATGACTAACTATTCATTTCTTAGTTAATATGATATGGTGTCTAAATGGGGTAATTTGTTAAAAATTAGAGATATAGCTTTTATCAATTTTAACATATATATCCTCATTGAAAAATCTAACTCTCTATAAAAGTATTTAAGTTAATCTTAAGCGGAATAATTAAAATGAAAAAAATTACTATTTTTATAATTTGTATTGTTGTAGCTAATTTACTATATGCACGAGAGGAAGCGTGGGTGGGAGAGTGGGTAACACTGAAATGTCCCGAGGCCACTGTTCCGTTTGGCTGGGAGGCCGCCATAATGCATAGTTATGTATGGAGTGTGGCTAGTTATTCACAAGATAAAGTTACATTATCACGCCTGACCACTCCCTCCATTGCTGTTACTCCTACATGTCTATATGAAGGTGAAGTTACTATCACAGTTAAACACAGTTTTTATTTAACGCGTGTCATAGGTGGTAAATCTCAGGATAAAGCCAGTTCTGAAACACATACTTTCAGATTGGCTTGTAAAAAAGTAAATATTTCACTTTATCCATCTGAATTGGATTTGCATATAGGAGAATCATATCCTCTTCAGTACTCTTATGATACATCACAATCTAATCCGCCGGTATCAACCAGTTTTTTCTCCGATAATGAAACAGTTGCCTCAGTTGATTTCAATGGGGTAGTGTATGCAAAAGGAATTGGAGAGAGTATTATAACAGCTAAAACTAATTATGGAACACATAGCTCTTGTAAGATAAAGGTACTTCCAATAGATGTGAAACAAGTAAGCCTGACTCCATTAAATATTAACTTATTTGTAGATCAAACAGCTTCTATAACAGCTTCTATAATCCCTCAAAATGCTACAAATACATTTTTGGACTGGTACTCATCTGATGAAGGGATAGTAGAGGTGGATAATACAGGTTTTATCAAGGCTCTTAAACCAGGAGGTGCGGAGATAAAAGCAGTTGCGTCATCTGGTGTTTTTGGTTGTTGTTATGTGACAGTTCTGCCTATAGAAGTAGCATATATTCAATTAGAAAAAAATTATATTGAGTTGTCTGTTGGTGAGTGTTTTACCAATCTGGTATCGATTATTCCTGAAAATGCTACCTATAAAGCCTTAAATTGGTTTTCCTCCGATCCACTTGTTGCAGGTGTAGACAATGAAGGTAGGATTGAAGGTATATCAAATGGTGCAGCAATTATTAATGTTGAGGCTAATAACGGTATAAGTGCCAAGTGTAATGTTGTAGTTAAAGATAGAGATAGTAGTATACCGATTATAAAAGATATGGAAAATAAAGAATATCGTATATATACACTTATGGGTGAGAATTTAGGGAGACGTACACTATCCTCTCTTGCTAAAGGGGTATATGTAATAAAATGGAAAAATGGAAAATATGAAAAATTCCAAGTTCATTGATAATATACCACCTAAAATGTATCTACATAATTATTTATTAGAAGTTTAGTAAACTTAATTAGTTTTAATAATTTCAATGGAAACGAATCGCTTGTTAGTAATTGAGAAAAATAAATTGATAATTTTTTTTAGTTTTATTATTATCATTTGCGGAGGCTTGCCAGTCCTGGCTGCCCCAGCAGCCCCAGCAGCCCAATTTAAAAGTATATGTTTGCGGCATAATGTTAATTATTCTGGAGTTAAGAATCTTGAGATAATTATGGATGTTACTGTTCACAATTTAAAAGGGTATGATATTAGCTTTAATGCTTATATAGAAACACCTAAAGGAGTCGGACATAAGGATACGAATCAACGATATTGTACCAGAGATGGGAAGGTTTCAACATCCAAGAAGGTTAAATCTATATATGATCATTGTGAATGGGAAGAATTAATACTACATCTTCCTAATTCTGAAATACACCCATTGCCTGGCAAAAATACCTATTATATTCAAGTGTTAGCGTATTATGACGGAAAGTGTATAGGAAGAAGTGACTATGTGAGTTTTAATATGGAAGGAGACTCTCAGAGTTTAGGTTCACGACAATCTGTTAGGAAAGATAATGGCTACGATGAGGCTAAGACGGATATGAAAATAGATTGTGTATTATGCCATCGAACTGGAAAGTGTGGTATTTGCGGAGGATTGGGATATACTGTTCCCATGTATGGGTATTCTAAAGGTCAATGTGTACCTTGCTCAAATTGTACAGATGGAAAATGTAGAGCTTGTTTAGGGAAAGGTTATAGTATAGTTCAATCGCGTAATGGGAATGTATATGTTGATGGAAGGTATGTTCCTCCGGCATCCGGATCTTCAGGAGGAAGTAGCACTTCATCCAAAACTGGTTGTTCAAAGTGTGGTGGTACAGGAGTTAATAAAACCCCCAATTCTGGTGGTTCTCTGCAAAGCTGGGTCGCTTATTACAATTCAAATGGTAGTAAATGTCCTTATTGCTTTAGATATACCTCTCATTATCATGATCGCTGTCCCAGCTGTAATGTACCTAATAGGTAATGCGTTTGTCAAATATAATATTAAAATACCTGTATCCTATGAGGCTATAAAGATTCTTTTTAACTGATCTTTAGTAAAACAGTAAAGTGAAAATCTTGATTAGATCACCTTATCACCACTTAATAGGATTAAAGACCGCTCTCCTTTCATGTGTTTTTCCTATCCTGTGATAGAATCTTGATCGTTTCTATATCTTTATAGTAAAGTATATTTATATATGGGAAAGATATTAATTCAGGAAATTTCTATAATTTCTAAAGTGGAAATTTTAGGTCATCAGTTCAATGGACTTTTGGACATAAAGAAGGCAGTGGAAAAATACTGTCGTATTAAAAGAGATTCATGGGATGTGGAGCCAAAATCTCCTGTGGAGGGGATTCACGTAATTTGTGTATATGAGCCATACCCATGTTTTGATTCATACGATTACGCTAATGAGGATCGCGACTACCGTAATTACTTCTTCTCCACTGAACCCTTCACTAAACAACAGATTGATTATCTTTCAAAATTACCTACAAGTTCGAATGCTCAGATATTAAATGTGCTGATGCCTGAATGGACTTTACCTGCAATATATTATCCCGGAGAAGGAGAGATGATGAGGGTAGCAACTTTGGATGAAGTGTGAAGGGTGAGGGGGTCATAACTTTTCTTTGGTAAGTGCTTTAATTTCGAAAAGATTTAGTAATTTTACATCATAAATCTAAAAAATGAATCTCTTTACCAAAATATCGATTGATCTGGCTAATCAAAGAAACTATCTTGATCAGTTATTTAGAGTTTATCCTCTTGCTCCCGACAGCGTCAGAACTATCTCTAAAAGGGTCTGGCAGGAAATAGAGGATAGCTATAATAATGGGAATAATGAGGCTCTTTTCCGTGCTCTTTTAAAATTGAAATATTTTCCGATTAAAGATAGTTATGTGCCATACTTTAGAAAAGATAAAACTGCTATAAAAAGAAACCCTCAGACTGTAAATAGAATTTGCGGGCGCATCAGGGAATTAGGATTGGACAGATTATATGAAAAGGTTACTGAGCCTAAGGAAACCAACAGGCAAATGGGTCCTTTATTCAAAAGATGGATCGACTCGGGAGTTCTGGGTGTGATTCCTTGTGATGAAGATCAATTCGTTGCGACCAATGATAATGCCATATTAAAAGGGTCGGATACTTCTTTAAAAGAATTTGCTGCGTCTCATCTTGGTTTTATCCGCGAAGATGACAAAGGGTTTGATTTTTTAGGGAGATTTAACAGCACATACGTGGTTGGAGAGGCTAAATTCATTACGGATGAAGGGGGACACCAAAATGATCAATTTCTGGATGCGATGACCACTCTTAAGACTAAGACTCGCTGGAATGTCAAGACTGTGGCAATCCTTGACGGAGTATTATATATCCCTGGTAAAAAGAAAATGTATAAGGCTATTACATCACAGGATGTCAATGTTATGAGTGCCCTTGTTCTCAGAGAATTTCTTTATAGCTTATGATCGATAACAACCTAATTATAAAAGGAGACAATATCAAGGGAATGAATTGGCTTCTGGAGAATGGATATGAGGACAAAATAGATTTGGTCTATATAGACCCTCCTTTTGCCACAGGTGGAACTTTTGGTATTGATAGGAATGGTCGTATAGCCACTATCAGTAAATCAAAAGATGCAAATATTGCATACACTGACAATCTGCAAGGGAAAGATTTTATCGAATGGTTAAGGAAACGAATTGTTCTAATACATCGCCTTCTTTCTCCACGAGGTTCTCTCTACCTTCACATTGATTATAAAATAGGTCATTACGTTAAGGTGATGTTAGATGAGGTTTTCGGAATCGAAAACTTCAGAAACGATATCACCAGAATCAAATGTAACCCGAAAGGGTTTTATAGAGTCGGTTACGGCAATATAAAGGATATGATACTTTTCTATTCAAAGGGAGCAAAACCTATATGGAATGATATCCAGATTCCCTGTTCGGAAGAGGATATAGCAAAAAGATATAATAAGATAGATAAGCAAGGGAGACGGTATACCACCGTGCCGATTCATGCGCCGGGAGAAACCAAGGATGGGAGCACTTCACAAGCTTTCAGAGGAACCTATCCACCGAAAGGGCGTCATTGGAGAAGCTCAATTGACGAATTGGAAAGATTGGATGACATGGGGCTTATTGAATGGTCCGCTAACGGTAACCCGCGTAAAATAAATTATGCTGATGACCATTTAGCGAAGAAACAACAGGATATATGGGAATATAAAGATCCCATATATCCTATTTATCCTACGGAAAAAAATTTGGATATGCTGAAGTATATCGTACAAAACTCCTCAAATCCTGATTCAATTGTTCTTGATTGTTTCTGTGGTTCCGGGTCAACTTTGCTGGCAGCTGACTTATGTGAGAGGAGATGGATCGGTATTGACAAGTCGGATATTGCAATTTCCGTAACTCGAAAAAGGATGAACTGTAATTCTATATTCAACTCAGACCTTTTTGATTTTATTGATATTTCAGTAGACTAAATTTATTTCCGTGAGGCGGAGGGATTGGAGTAGAAGAGGAGGATGCGTTGGCGTATGAGGTATTCGTAATGGGCTTGGATGCGGGCGATTTCAGTCTTGAAGAGATTGTTTTTCGCTTGTTCGTAGTCAGCCTGCGTAGCGCGTCCGAGATTGAAACGCTCCTGCGTGGCTTCAAAAGAAAGCTGCGCCTTTTCGAGAGTTTCCCCTGATGTCAGGTAGCGTTCCCTCGCTCCCACAGCCTGATAATATGCCAGACGTATATCTTTCCACAAATTGCTTTCCCGATCCTCCACCTGAAGTTCCGCTGTCAGTTTCTGCAGCTTGGCTCTGCGGATGCTGTTGCGTGTGTTGAATCCGTCGAAAATAGGCACACGAAGCGAGAAACCGAGATATGTGGCGAAATTATTACGCATCTGAGTGCCGAAACTTTCCGAGTCCCACCCGGCAACGGTGTAGTAGCTTGATCCTATTCCGGCATTGAAACTGAGAGTGGGAATATATCCCGTCTTGGCGAGAGATATGTTTCCCTCAGCCACTCTTACTCCCTGACGGGCACTGAGAAGAGTGTTGTCGGTCCCTAAAGCTGAAGAGTAAACCTGCTCGGGAGAGGGAATGGGTGGTTCCGCGTCGGAGAGCGGGGATATGTCGAATCCCTCTATAGATTTGAGATGAAGCAGGTTGGCAAGATTCACCAGAGCAGTCCGGATGTCATTATCTGCCGTTACCACCTGAAGTCTGTCCTGGGCGGCAACCGATTCAAGGTCGTAGAGGGTTGCCTCAGCCACTCTTCCCGCCTCTATCATGACTTTTTGACGCTCCACTTCAAATTGCGACAATTCTGCCTGAGAACGTGCCGAACGAGCCACCTCCTTGCAATACAGCACCTGAAGATATTGTGAAATGACATTGAGGGCGACGTTATCTTTTGCCGCATCCACATCAAGCAGATACTGCCGAATGGAGAGTTTAGCCACATCCATACGTCGGTATTCCGCAAGACCTTGGAAAAGAGGCAAGTTTAGTCCTACGCTCCATTGAGTGCTCGACGTATTGCGATTGGCGTATGTATTTTCAGAGGTTAGTCCGCGTCCGAAGTTGAACGATTGCGATAGGCTGCCGTCTACGGATGGGAGAAAACGGTCTTTTGTCTCTGTCAAATCCAGTTCTCCATTTTTTACATTGAGTTCGCGTTGGCGTATGTCAATATTATTGCCGATCGCGTATGCCACACAACTGTCAAGGCTCCACGTTTCCGCTTGTCCGAGAAACGCTACGGTAGTCATGGCGCCTACTGCCAATATTCTATGAAATGCTTTCATGTCTGTCTGTTATTTCTTTTCAACATTTCCACGCAGGGGAGTGGTCTTCTTTAAATCCCCGCTTTTCACCTCTACATAAATGCCATTAGACAAGCCGGGCACAAATTCCCTACGCTCGAATTTCTGAGCCGGCACGGAGTCGGTCAGTATATTTACAAAAGCCTTATCCCCTTCATATTCAACCACGCTTTCGGGAACGGCAAGGACACTGTCGGCTCGTTCAAGAATCACATTGGCATTTGCACTGTATCCCGCACGTAAATTGGAAGCATCTCCTGCATTCAATGCCGCTTTCACCTCGAAAGTATTTGTGCCGTTATCATCGCTTGCCATGGGAGCGATCTTCTCAATGACAGCCGGAAATTCCGACCCGGCTATAGCTCCTACGGAAATCTTCACCGACATTCCCTCTTTAAGAAGGTCTACCTCAGTCTCATCCACTTTCCCTTTGAAAATCAGGTCGGTCATGTCAGCCACTTTCGCTATAGTGGTGCCGTCGTTGAAAGTGTTTGCCTGAATCACTGAACTACCTACTTTCACCGGCACTTCGAGAACCACACCCGTCACGGTGGAGCGTACCAACGTGTTGGAGCCTTGAGCATTTGCTGCCGACACACCGTCGCGCACGATGGTGAGCTGATCGCGGGCTTGATCAAGTTCTCTCTTGGCTCTTTCAAACGCCGCCATGTCAGTTTCATATTTCTCGCGGCTCTCATATTTCTTTTCATATAGCTGTCGGGTGCGCTCAAATGTCTGGCGTGCTTCATTAAGGGAAATCTCTGCGACAGCCACTCTGTTCTCTGCCGAGGATAGTTGCGCCTCCTCAGGAATAACCTTTATTTTTGCAATTATGTCTCCATTGTTCACATGATCACCCGCCTCAACAAGAATCTCACTTATGATGCCCGAAATCTGAGGCTTGATGTCAATTTCATCGCGAGGCTCCACCTTGCCTGTAAGCACCGTAGCACGCTCTAAGGTTTCGATTTTTGGATACTCGAGGGAATACACCTCAGCCTTATCCTGAGAGTTAAGATAGAGATAGATGAAAGTGGCGATAAAAATCACGCCGACTAATATCCATAGAAGGATCTTGAAGAATTTTTTCATATCAGGAGAATATATTGTTATTGCTGTTTACGATTTTATTTTGAGTTGATGGCCTCCACCGGCTTTATCCTCATGGCTTTCACGGATGGGATGAGACCGGCAAGAATGCCGAGAATGAGGAAGGTGAGCAAGATGGCCACCGCACTTGAGAAACTCATCTGGAACTGTGCCACCGATGCCGCATCCGGTGGATTTGTAACATGCTGCATTATGCCGAGCAGGAGGGCGGCGAAAGAGAGTCCGGCGAGACCTGCCACTAATGTGAGAGCCACCCCTTCGCACAGCACCTGGACAATAATGTCGCGTGGCTTGGCTCCGATGGCTCTCCGGATTCCTATTTCCTGAGTGCGTTCCTTTACTATCACCCACATGATGTTGCCGATGCCGATAACGCCAGCCAGCAGGGTGGAGATGCCTATGAATAATGCCACAAGATCGATGCCGGTGAAAAGATTATCAACCATTTCAAAATTCTCCGCTATGTTGATGACCCATAGCGCGCTCTCGTCGTTAGGATGAATGTCATGCCGTCGATAGAGCACTCTCCTCATTTTCGGAATTATATCGGCAAGCCGCTCATCATCCTTAGCCACCATCATGATGAAGTCGACGTTATTGCCATATCCGTTGGCACGCCTGAATGTGGAGGCGGGGAGCACTACAGCCTCGTCAAGAGAGCCGTTCAGATGGATTTCGGAAGCATCTCCCACGACTCCCACAATGGAATAGGCTGCTCCGGCAGCCTCTATTATTTTTCCTGTAGGATCTTCTATTCCCGGATAAAGCCTGGCTGCCACTTTTTTACCGACAACGGCTACTCTCCTCTCTCCGTTCTCATCCGCCTCATTTATGAATCTTCCGGCATAAAGCTTGGGCTCAAGCATGGCGGTATAGTTTGGTTGTGCCCCGATAATTTGCCCCGCATACGTGTTTTTGCCATTCTTGAAGGACACACCCCATTTCTGGAACGTCGGGATGACCTCTTTCAATTCCGGACATGCCTCTCGCAGCATCTCCACATCCGTTATATCCAAGCCCCACGCGCGACCTTTCTGATAGCCGTGGTAGGGAATTGTGGTCTTCGAAGGAATCATGCCGCCGCTGTTTGTGGCGAATCCGGCAAAGTTCCTCTTCAGCATACCCTCACCCCCTTTGGCGCCCCCCATTAGGAGGGCAAGCATGGCGACGCCCCAGAAAATTCCGAAGCCGGTGAGGAAAGTTCGCGTCTTATTCCTTGAGAGGGTAGATCCAATCTCCTTCCAGTTGTCTATGTCGAATAATGCAATCTTCATATTCTCATTTTTTATTCATCGCGCAGGGCTTCTACAGGCTTCACCTTGAGCGCCTTTAAAGCAGGGAAAAATCCTGCGAGGGCTCCTGCGATAATCAGCACCCCGGTCACTTCACAGGCGATGGAAAGACTCACTGTGGGATTCTTGAGGAATCCTGCATCGCCAAAAACGTGGGCAATTATCTGGCTGACCACCATCCCCAACACAATTCCGATATATCCGAATAATAGAGTTATTGCAACCGATTCGGTGATGATTTGTGTAAGAATCTTCCGGGGTTTCGCCCCTATTGCCCTACGGATTCCTATTTCATGTGTGCGTTCCTTCACTGTAACGAACATGATATTGCTTACCCCCACAATTCCTGTAAGAAGCGTGAGGATTCCCAGCACCCACACGCTCACGTCAAGAATGCCCATAGCGGTTTGTCCGGAAAGACTATTGGTGTAATAATTGGCTATATATATGGCATTGTCATCATCCGGATCGAAATTGTGAATGGCGGAAAGGGTCTTTTTCACCCCTTCCTCTGCAGATTTCCCATCCTCTTCCGTGGAGACGTTTTTCAGCGACACGGTGAGAGTGCCGAGATTGGAGCGCTCGGAGGTCATCATCCTTGCCGTAGTAAAGGGGATGTAGATATTGCGTTTCCATTTGCTCTCGTATATTCCGACGATAAGAAACGACAGTCCGGAGCAATTCACCCTTCCCCCGAGTGCGGCTTTCCCGTCGGGTGGAAAAAGCTGAGAGGCATACGTAGAGGGGATAACCATCACTTTCGCCTGTTGATTCATGTCTCTCTGATTGATGAATCTTCCCTCCTTTATCTCTCCTACATTGGATTGTTCGGTAATTGAGGGGAATACACCCGAAAGACTTTCCGAAACATTTGCTTTTGGCGTGGAAAGGACGGTCGTTATATCGATATTTGAGCTTACCTCCGCGATGTGATTAGGGTTATCCCTGACAAGCCTCTCCATGTCGCCATCCTTGAAATATATGCGCCTTCCCTCGCGATTTCCCTTATAAGGGATGGAGGTGTTCCCTGCCCATATCTTTATGATAGCGGAATTTCCGCTTGCCATATCCTCTTCGAAAGAATTGGTTACTCCGCGTGCCATGCTCAGAAGCACTATGAGCATAAAAATACCCCACGTTACCGCCACTCCTGTAAGAGCGGTTCGGAGTTTATTATGACTCATAACCTGAGCTATTTCATGTAAGAGGTCTCTCATTGTCAGTCAGGGTCAGCGGGGGTTATGATTCTATTGTCAGGTACAATAAGTCCGTCCGAGATTCTTATCAGTCTGTCGGTCTGTTCAGCCACTCCGGGGTCGTGAGTTACGATCACCACAGTTTTCCCCTCCTCGTGGTTCAGGCTCCTGAAAATCTCCATGACATCATGTGAGGTCTTGCTGTCGAGGGCTCCTGTAGGCTCATCGGCAAGAATTATGGAGGGGTCGGTAATCATCGCCCTTGCGATCGCTACCCTCTGCTTCTGTCCTCCCGACATTTCAGAGGGTAGATGATGCGCGCGGTCGGCAAGTCCCATTCTCTCAAGCTGCTCCATAGCCATGCGGTTACGTTTCTTACGCGGGACTCCCTGGTAGAAAAGAGGGAGGGCAACATTCTCGACCGCATCCTTATAATTGATAAGGTTGAACGATTGGAAAACGAACCCTATCATGCGGTTGCGATATTCTGCCGCCCGGTTCTCGCTCAGATTTTTGATGAGAGTGCCATCGAGGAAATATTCTCCCGAATCATAATTATCAAGAATGCCGAGGATGTTGAGCAATGTGGACTTACCTGAGCCGGAAGCACCCATGATGGAGACTAATTCCCCCTTCTCAATTTCGAGGTTGATCCCCTTAAGAACATGAAGCGGGACGGCACCCTGGTAAGTCTTGTTGACGTCAGTCAGTTTAATCATAATTGTTTTGGCGTTATGTGGAGAGAATTGCGAGGCGTATTAGTGTAGTAATACACTGCAAAGTTAGAATAAAAACCTAATACTTCCAAAACAATAAGTCAAAAAAATAGGAAATGTAACAGAGGCGATTGAAAAATTTATGATTAAGAAGGATAAAAGATAAATAAAGGCAAAATTATAGGGAAAATGGATTAACTTTGCCGAACTAAAATGTTTCTTGTCTTAGATAAATTAGTTATCTTTGTCTAAAATTTAAAAGAATTTTCAATAAGGAGACAGTAGAGACAAAAGTTGATGAAATTAATAGAATTAAACATATCGAAAATATTTGATCTTTGTAAGCAGTATAAGGTCAAGACGCTTTCTGTGTTTGGATCTATTCTGACTGAAAAATTCAATGAAAGTAGTGATGTAGATCTTTTGGTAGATTTTCATCCTATTGATTTTGAAAAAGAGGATTACGTAAGTAATTATTTTGGTCTTCGCGATGCTCTTGAACAGTTATTCGGCCGCCGCGTGGATCTCATAGAGGAGAAAGGATTACGCAATAAATATTTTATTTCTGCTGTCAACCGCTCTAAACAGGTAATATATGGATGACATTAGGGTTCTCACTTATCTTCAGGATGTGTTGGATTGAACAACCTCAAATTTTACTGACCCATTATACTTGATATCTTTCACTTTTTTAAGTTTTTGAGATAGAAAGGAGGGCTTTTTTATATCTAACTATAAAAGGAGTGTGCCATCATTATTAAAGATAAATGAAATCATGAAGATATTGCGTTTAGTGGAATTTTCCCTTAGCCTGGTATTATTGACGGGTTGCTCAGGAAAGAAATATTCATCTGAGGATGTAGTAACTGAGGTTGAGTCGTTACCGGCTGAGAGGGAATCGGTAGATAGTGTGGAGGTAAATAATATCCAAGTTAATGATGCGGAGAAAGGTCAAACAGATGAGCCGGATGTGAAAAAATCCTTGGAGGGATATGACCCTTATCATTTTTCTAAAGATTATTTCCTAAAGGACAGCCTCCATAGTCTGCATTACGAAGTTAATCTTGCTGTTGCTCCCCACGACCCTATATGGATAAAGCGGTTTGTTAATGAATATATCCAAAAGGAACCCGCATTCGGATTTCTTGATGAAAATGTACGTCCAAGGTTATGCCCTGTGCAAAGGTCTTCATCCTGGAAAGATATTTGCAATTATTATTTTAAATGGTTGAAAAAGGAGTATGTAAGGAAATTCGCCCAAGTGGCAGGATCTGACGCTCTGGATTTTGAATTTAAATTATCAGCATATCCTGTGTGGGAGGATGAAAAAATGATAACGTATCAGTTTTATCTGTATGAGCATCTCGATTTCTCCCGTGAAAGAGAACAGGATTTTTGCCGGACATTCGATAAAAGTACAGGTCGCGCCCTGGGTATTGAGGATTTCTACACAGCCTCTGAATTTGCAGAAGCAGAGACATGGCTGGGAAAGCAGTTGGACAGCATACTGGGGCGTGAAGGATTGACGGCAGATGTTGACCCTCACGGCAACGTTTTCGCATCTTCAGATCGGATATTGAAGGAGAAATATAAAGGGAAGGTCTTTCCTCGCCCTGCAATTATTCCGGAGGGAATAATCTTCACCTATCAGACATACGAGAAGGGTGGAGGAGGAGAGGGGATAATAAAGGTGGTGAAACCTTACAGCAAATAGATCACTTCTTTGGTTTGTCGGGATATAAAATCAGTCTTAATCCAAGTGAGCCGGTTTTGACGTTACAGTGGTCAAATTCACGATGTTCGTCAGTGAGTTTATCTTTCTCAGTGTCATAACCCCCTCCTGCTACAATAAACAAAGGATCTGATCCGCTGATCGTCCACTCGGCGACATTCCCAAGCATGCCATAAACACCAAGAGCATTAGGATTCTTATGCTTCACGCTATGGGTGAAGTTTTCTGCATTTTCCCTATACCAGGCATGACTATCCAAAGCATTGCTTTCAGCAGGGAGCTGTTTGCTTAAATATCCTGCATAAAGCCATTGCGGATAGGTTGGTATATAGAAATTATGACCTGAAACGGAATCCAGCTTATGCACAAATTCCAGACATTCCACAAGATCAATATTTTCAACCGGCAGAGACTCTCCTGTCTGGTGAACAGACGGGTTGTAGTCCATTATCGAAGACCATAGCTCTTGTGTTACCTCAGTTTCACCGATATAGAAATCATCCAGTTCAATGGTCTCTTTAAGTCCTTCACACTCAATCTTACCCCCCTTCACCCCGATCATTTTAACTGCAATGCCATTTATATTTATGACTGTATCTATTGGCGCTAATCCGTTATCTTTCGGATAAATCTTTGTCTCCTTAAAATCAGGATTAAGAAGATTCTTAATGATTATCACTCCGATAACGCACGCGCAAATCAGGACTATGCAGCCGATAATCCATGCCGTAATTTTGTAAGCTCGCTTCATATTATTTCCTTTTAAAGTTCCATTTATACATATATATATATGAAAAGAGGGAAAAAGTAAATGTGATTTCATACATCCGACAGATTAAAATCCAACTGAGGAATAAGGTCAAGTATTTTATCGGTAGCCTCCGGTAGCATCAAATACCTAAGAACTTCCTCCTTAGTGCACCTCAATATAACATGTGTAGCTTTAAAGGGGACAGGTAGCTTATATCCGACCAGCTCCAGGTATCTTTTCGTCTCATGATCCGTCAGATAATTTGGGATAGGCCGGAATTTAAGCATAATGTCGGTGAGGCACATTGAGCGATCGGTATTCTTAAATTCGGAATAAACCATTTGGAAATCTCCTTCCTCAGGCACATCCCGTTCAATTTTCATCCGCAGTTCCGCAACCATAGCCTCAACCTTAAGACGCATTTCTTTCTCACTCATTGTTAAATTAAAGTATTATACTTATTACTCATAACTATATTATCAACATCAATTTGATTTTTAGAGATACTAATAGAAAATGTAAATTTTCTCAGAAAAGTTTACTATAACTCTAAATCTTACCTAATATTTAGCTGACTAAATATTTCATCAGCTAAATATTATTGTATTGCTTTACATCAACTATAGACTCGCAAACCAATGGCGGTTCCCTATAGTTTTATTTCAGTTAAGTTATAATATGAATTCCATGATAATAAATAATAATACTAATACCGTATATACATAGATGAATATCTTAAGATATATTTTTTGTTTGGGGCTTATATTAGATTTAATTGCAGTGTTTAACTTTGAAATATCAAATTCATGATTGCATAGGTTTATAGCAGGATATATCATTGCCTCTCCCTTTTTCTTTTTTAATGCCTTTGGGAAATTGGAATAATCCTTTATTTCACCCAAGATAATGGGATGTATGAGACTTCTGGAAATCATAATTGGTTTCCAGATACGTTTAAAAAAGGAGTCATTTCGATTTATTAATGGCACCTCTAAAATAATGATAGAATGTTTGGCATATTTTAAAGCATTAGTATAACGCTTTATATCAAAACAATCATTCTTGTATACTTGTAAATCAAGATAGATTTCCTTATCACTAAAACCGTTTTTGATTAAAAGTCTTTTTAATTCAATTGAGAATCTCTTTGTTAATTGATTAATATAGACAATAGCAAGACTATAT
>CAMWSM010000028.1 GCA_947176915.1 uncultured Porphyromonadaceae bacterium
GGCTTCGCCACCCCCCTCTCCGAAAAACTCCACTGGGGCACCTGACCCCCCCGGGAGCAGGGCGAGTCCCTTCGCCCGTCCCCTGGGAGTGGGGGCACTCCGCTGCCCCGACCATCCCCGCAAAAATCCCGTCCAAAATCCCCGCAAAAATCCCCTTAACATCTTAACTCTTACTTCTTAACATCTTAACTCCCCACCCCTCTCCCAGCGGTTTAAAATAATTTTTAAAAAAATTTCACTCCCCATCAAACCATTTTCAAACTCTGACGTTATACTATCAAACAGCGGTTAAAACCCCTGACGAAAACGCCAAAAGGATTCTTTTCCTAACACCGTTCTTCCACAAGGCGCTTTTTTCGATCAATCGGTAAACCCGCAAAAATCTTTTCTTTTCAAAAAAAATGTTAAATCAGATTAAACCTCTTGCAAATGAACAAAAACAGTTTTAACTTTGCACCATCTTAGCACACGGGTTGAAACCCAATCGCTAACAAAGGCTTAACAAGAATAGAATAGATACCAACAGCAATTACTCCAAAAAAGTCCCGACCTAAAAGTCCATGACAATGCAATTGCCCGTTGACCTTAATACGCACTTAGCTCCGCAATGCCTTGGGAGGGGATTGCTCCGCAATCCCGCTACGCTGACAAAACCGTCATGCCGATACACCTCCGAGGCAATTAAAACCCAAAAACCCGAACTGTGCGTAAAAATTCCCAAAAGCTAAAAATAAACAAACTAAATAAACAAAATTTTCTAACCTATTAAATTATTTTTCGCATGAAAAAGATTTATGGATTTGCATTCGCGGCTGCAATCATGTCGCTCGCAAGCTGCTCTAACGACTCTGAACCGGTTGTAAACCCCACTCCGGGCGAAG
The DNA here is from genome assembly GCA_947176915.1 of uncultured Porphyromonadaceae bacterium. Classification (GTDB taxonomy): domain Bacteria; phylum Bacteroidota; class Bacteroidia; order Bacteroidales; family Muribaculaceae; genus Lepagella. The sequence goes on from CAMWSM010000028.1 coordinate 882, forward strand.
AAACTCCCGCAGGTTTCGTATCTTTCCACATCTCTTCTGCTAACAGCACTCGCGCCGGTCAGGACGATGGTTTCGATGATGGCGAAACTTATGAAAGAACTGCTAACGACGCTACTTTCCTTTTCTTTGATGGTACCGGTGTTCAGACTCAGGCTCCTCAGACAATCGCTCTGACTTTCAAGCCTAATGCAAGCAACGATGCTCCTGCAGTTTCTGACATTTCCGATCCTGTTGTAGCTGTTTCCGGTCGTGATGACAAAAAACCAACTGAGGCTGTAGTTATCCTCAACTGTCCTTCCACTATCGACTTCAATGGCAAGAGCAAAACAGAGGTACTTTCTTTGGTAACTAATGCTACCGTAGATACTAAGGATGCGTTCGTCATGTCAAATGCAGCTTATTTCAATGGTTCTACTAAAGTAATCGCTACTCCCCTTGTTGATGCTGCAGGCAATTCCGCAGTATATGCTACAAGAGATAAGGCTGCTGAATCACCTGTAAACATTTATGTTGAGCGTCTTGCTGCTAAGGTTCAGATCAGCTTTGCTACTACTAACGGCATAACAACTACCAATTTCGAACCTTCTACAACTGACATTGACATCAACGGTAAGGGCAAGGTAACTATCCTTCCTGTTATCACAGGTATGACTCTCGCTAACCAGGCACAGTCAATGTATCTCGTGAAGAATGTTGGCGAATGGAGCGCACTCGATATCAATGACGCAGCTAACTTCCGTGTAAACTGGGCAATCACTCCCGAAAATACTCCTCTCAAGAACTTCTCTTACAACGTTCTTACAGATGGTGTAACAGATTGGAAAGCATACGCTTCAGCTCCTGTCTACATCAGAGAGAACACTCTCGCTAATGGCGTAACTTATGAGAATGGTACAACAGATGACAAGATCTCAAGAAAGACTTCTGTCCTTCTTACTGCTAAACTTGTGATTAAGAACGGCACCGAGGTTGAAGAACTTACTGATGGTCTTGTTCGTTGGGCTGGTATCTATTACACTCCTACTCAGTTCAAGGTTCAGGCTTGCAACTTCCTCCGCGATTACTACATAGTAGATGAAGAGGCTACTGCAGAAGATAAAACTGGTGCAATTCATTATAAGAACTTCGCTGATCCCTCTATGCTCACTTATATGTCCATGGAAGACCACGAAACATATCTTGATCAGAATCTTAAGCAGTGGCAGACTATCCTCAAAGTGGATGCAAGCAAACTTCCTACAGAGGTATATACTTACGATAAGGATAGCGAGAAGTATGTTGCGTTCACTGGCAACCTTGCTGAAACTTTGAACAGCGTTCTCGCAGAGAAAGACAACAGATTCTGGTATTGGACTCAGGGTTACGCTTACTACTTCGTAGAAATCGCTGCAGGTAACAAGGCAATCGTTGAAGGTACAGGTGATGACCAGACTACAGACTCTACTTATGAGTATGGCGTAGTTCGTAACAACTCTTACTCTATCTCACTCCGTTCACTCAGCGGTCTCGGTGTTCCGGTTTACAATCCTGATGAGGACATCATCCCGCAGACTCCTGATGAGAAACTCTGGTTCGTAGGTGCTCGCATCAACATCCTCAAATGGCGCATGGTTTCTCAGGCTGCTGATTTCAACGGCAACTATTAATCAGATTAGCTAACGGCAAGTCCGTTATAAGTTGAACTCTTATACAAGGCGCCGGAGCGCTGCCCACCGGCACTCTCCGGCGCCTTTCCTTTCTCTCCTAATCCCGGAGTTGAGGCGTGAAACCCTCCTCTCTGACTAACTTTACTCCTTGATTCATCATGAACTCTAAATTTACATACATATCCCTCGCCCTCGCGCTCGCTCTCTCCGCCTGCCGCTCCGACGATACTCCTCCCCCGGCTCCTGAATATACCGAGGAAAATCCCGCTTATATGAGCTTCAGTCTGACTATGGAGAATCCTACAGGTCAAACCAAGGCTACCCGCGGTGAAGCCCCCGATCTGGACGGAACAGACAAATGGGGAGATCTCTACGAGCAAAGTCAGGGAACTGCTTTCGACATACGTCTCCTCCCCGACAATTTTACTGCCGTTATCCTTGAAAACGACAACAAGACGGTTGTAGGCAATTTCAATATCCTTTCCTATTGGACATCCTCTACAGAATCTACCGTAACATATTTCATCCACGGGTCGTTCGCTCCAAAGGATACTCAGAAGTACCCCACCACAGAATCTCTGAAACAGGGTGCCTCAGGAATGAAACTGATGGTGTTTGCAAACACTCCCTCTGATCCTCTCGGAAACCCTGCTGCTGACGGCACTCATGATTTCTCCCTGCTCGAATTCCCCTATATCAGCAAAACATCTGCTCTTGAAGCAGGCGAAGATGTAAACGAACCCGGTTTTCCCGCAATACCGATGTGGGGCGTTTGTCCAGTTGATTTCTCCAACCTCAAGCAAGGTTCTTTCACCTGGATCAACGATGAAAACTCATCCTGCCAGCTTCTCCGCGCAATGGCTAAGGTAAGCGTTCAGCTCAAGCTCGGTGAAAATCAGAAGAACAGAGTGAAGCTCGTGAGTCTCGCCTTGAATAAATACAATACAAAAGGCTATGTTACTCCCGGAACATGGGATGAGAAAGACCTCACCTCAAAAATACTTTTCGACGAGACACTTCGCGAGAATCCATCTGAGGCAACCAACTATATCTCACAGAGAGTAAGCGTAATCGACGGTGAAGACAATATCTCCTTTTATCTTCCCGAAATCAAGAATGACAAGGACGCGAAACGTACCCTCACTGAAGGTCCCGACTCGGAGGATTGCCTTGAACTAACCCTTAAATATGCCGTAGACGGTAACGAAAAGGAGAATCATCTCTATTTCACGAAATATTCCGGCGGAGGTCCCGTATCTGACCCTCAGGATGGAAAGCATCTCGTCGGCCTCTGGGATGTAGTCCGCAACCATATCTACGAATACACCATCACCGGCGTCCAGGACTCCAAGATCAACATCGAAGCCCGCGTCAAAGACTGGCAATACCATAAGGCTGTTCAACCCCTCGAATAATCCTCCTCCTTCTCCCCTTTAACTAAACTGAAAATAAATTTTTTAATAATATCCTTACATGAAAACGAAAGACAGCATACACCGATTCAGCGCCGCAGTCATGCTCTCAGCAGCGGCCCTGTTCTCCGTAGCCTTCTCCAGCTGCTCTTCCGACGATGCACCTAATCCTATTCCCGATGTACCCGCCGAAGATGGCATGGCTACTATTAATCTCGCTTTCGCAGCTCCTACCATAAACACCCGCGCCAATGATGAGAGCAATCCTTTCGCAAGGGTTTATACTGATGAAGATGGTAACGAATTTGATCCAGTAGATCCTGAAGCTTCCGAAACAACTATCGACAACCTCTGGGTCTATTTCTTTGAGGTTACAGGCACAAACACTTCCAAACTCTGGAAAGCGTTCGACGTAAAAACAACCGATGTCGCTACCGGCGACTACTCCTCAATGGTGAAACCGGAAGCTATCTCCACTGACCCCACCTCAGTGATCTACGGAATAAATATCCCTAAAGGCACTTATAAGATTTACGTGCTTGCTAATATCGCAGGATACCAAAACGACACTGACAAAATCGACCCGAATACTGTCAATGGTTCATCTTACGACAAGGCAGGGCTCGAGGCAAAGCTCCTCAGCTATACTTTCACTACTCAAAATACGCTGAATACGGGCGATAAAGCCGGCATCATCGCCGGAAGCCTCCCGATGGGCGCTTATTACGAGGATGTGGATCTCAGCAATGTGCAGGGCGATATAACACAGAATGATGACAAAACCATAACTATCGACAGCGGTTCCGGCACAATCACCGCTTCCCTGACTTATCTCTGTGCGAAAGTGCGCTACACTCTCTTCTTCGACAACACTGTCTCCGAGGATGGCACTTACGGATACTCCTACCCTATTCAGGAATTTGACTATCAGGTGATCGGAGTCCATAACGCACGCCGCGATGCAGCCCTCTTCCCGGCACAAAATATGGCTGATGTGTCTGACGTGATGGTTGAAAAGAATATCATCGACGATCCGGAAGATCAGACTCAAGGCTGCGTGGCTTCCGTATATCCCTCAGCAAATGACTTTCTACTATGGACCAACCCAAACGTACAGACAAGCGCAAAATCGCTCACAGCTTTAGATGAAAATGCCGACAAACCCACCACAGGTCAGATCGCATATCAGGGACTTATCTATCTCCCCGAAAACAAGTCTACAACTGACATCTCAAAACCGAATCTCAGCAGTGCGACTTCCGACAATAGAACTTGTCTGCATCTGAAGGTGAAACTCGACGGCGAGCTTAAGGATTTTGTAATCAATCTTCCTGAGGACGATACCGATGATTACCTCAAACACGGAACATTCTACGACATCATTTGCCGCATCACTTCCCACGGCGCCGAGTTCAATGTCAAGGTGAAGGAATGGGTGAAGTCGTCTAACAAAACCTCCAAGCCTATCTGACCCTCCAGAGAGAAATTCTTCATGAAAAGCTAATATCCGCATTATAATTATGAAATACGTTTCATCATATAGAACTTTACTGATGCTTGCCGCGACGTTTTTACTCGCGGCTTGCTCCGCAGACGAACCCTCCGCTCCCGAACCCATCGATTCCGACTTCGAGGGCATAGTCCTCAATATCTCAAATCCGCGCTCGAATTCCACCCGCGCTGAGGGAGAGAACGACTTTGGCGTCTTGGAGGGGGACGAGGGGAAGATCTCTTCGCTCACTATCATGGCATATCCCCAGAGCGGCACCGACAAGACCCCGGCGGTGAAGGTTGTGTCAGGCACGGATCTCACAGCCGCGACTGTCGGCTCCAAACCTTCCGACGAGTGGTATATAAAGGTGCCTTTCCGCCTTAAGGAGGGTTCCTACAACATCTATGTGATGGCTAACGTGGATAAGAGTAATCTTTGCTACGATAAAAATTCCTACTCCTCTTCCTCTTCTGATATGGAGACCATCTTGAAGGGTGTAACTGAAGCCAATCTCGGACACCTCAATATCTCCGCAGAGCCTACGGCTGACGGTTCGGCAATCCCGATGAGCTGCCACGCCAACGCCGTAGAATGGAAAGCGAAAGGGGATGCCTCCAATTCAAAAGGCACTATTACCATAAAAAAGAAAGAGACTACAACCGTCTACGCCACACTCATCTTCGCTATGGCTAAGGTGAATTACACTGTCTACAACGGCAAGATTCCTATGCTCAAGATGGCAAGCGATGCCTCAAAGGTGCAATTCCTGAATTACGACAGCCGAGTAGGTCTTCTCGACCATATTAATGATGACGACCATAAGAAACCGGGCATTGATCTTGAGGGCACAGTTGTAGCGACTCCCAAGAGCGTCGGAAGCAACGGCACGTTCTTCAAATGCAAAAAGGCTGACTATCCCGACAATGGCGGTCCGGATGAAGAATACTATACAGGGCTGAAACCTAAATCCGATTCCGATCCCGGAGATGAAATCGACCCCTCCTCGTCCGACACATGGGTATATCAGGGAGTAGCATACGTGCCCGAACGTCTGTTTATCGAATCCACCCCCGACCCTACGATGATAAAATTCAACTTCGCCCCGGCGAAAGCTGGTGTGGATGTATCGCAATACAACAAGGCACACGAATTCGGAGGAGAAGACATCATCTACAACCCCCTGAATCCCGGTCATGACCACGCAGAAAATGACGGATCCTCCAAGCATTACGGAGTAGTCAGAGGCGTAATCTACGACGTCCTCATCTACACCACCCGCAAGGACATCACCCTCCAGGTCCGCGTCCGTCCCTGGGCATACGCCAAATACACCTGGACATTGTAACACTGGGAGGAGGGGCAGTCCCCTGCCCCGAACTGTCCCGACAAAACCCGATTACAATTTCCCCACAAAAAAACTAACTTTCCCATCAAACTAAAAGTAACGTTTTTTGTTAAAGAAATGTAATCTATCTTCGCAGAAGAAACTAATCCTCCATCGTTCGTCTCTCACCAGGTTACGCCCCCGGGGGCAAGAGACTGCCCCCTCTCCCAGTGACAGACAACCCTCATCAAAACCTAAAGCCCAAGGCCTAAAGCCTAAAGCCTAAAAAGAAATTAATAACTAAATAAATAAAAAATCCCTACATGAAAACGAAAACCCTTCTAACCCGCATCAGCGCCGCCGCTCTCTTCGCAGCAGCAGCTATGCTTCCCGCAGCTCTCACAAGCTGCTCCTCAGAAGCTGAACCCGCCCCCGTAAAAGAAGACCCCATCCCCGAAGGAATGGCCCGCATCAACCTCTCATTCGCTGCTCCTACAATGGAAGCCGGCACTCGTGGTGATGAAAATGCCGTAAGTGCTGAAGAAGGTGCCCTCAAATCGCTCTGGGTTTACTTCTTCAAACAGGGTTCCGGTACATCCGAACTCAAATATGCTTTCTCTATTCCCGTAAGCGGAACATCAGATGGGAGTGACAATGTGTTCTCAACAGGTGCTACTCTCAAAAAGATTGAGAAAGTAACTACTTCTGCGACGGACATAATCACCGGTATGAACGTTGAGCCTGCAACATATCACATCTATGTTCTCGCTAACCTTGCCGACAAGTGCTCTGATCTCGATCCTACAAATTACGAATCTATCAAAGAATCAGACGTAACAGGTGCCACCTATACAACAACAGATGGTACTTTCGCTCTTGCTTCCGGTCTCCCGATGGCTGCCGATAAAACAGATTTAACAAATGTAACTAATGCTACATATTCCACTTCCGATGGTAATCTTGAAGTAAGCAGTGGGAGCGTCTCTCTCACAGCTAACATGACTATCCTTTGCTCCAAGGTGCGTTATACTCTATTCTTCGATTGTACAGACAGCAATGCAATCTCCTGGCCTTATCAGTCGTTCAGCCTTACTTCAACCAATCTGAATAATCCCAATACGGCAGATGGAGTATTTACAACTCCTGAAAAAACTGCTTATACAACAGCTGTTTCCCTCTCACCCTCAAGATATAATTATCCGACTGGAGATCTTGACGATACTTGGTTTAGTAATAGTGACTCTTCTTATCAGGCAGATCTGACCGGAGATGGTGGAACAAGCACCAAACAATATGCATACCAGGGCTATGTATATCTGAATGAGGATCCTTCTCTTGCTGAGACTGACAAGACTAAGATTAAGTTCAACGCTACACTCGGTGTAGCAGGCACAACAGGCTCTACCGAAAACAGAACTTTCACTGTCGTTCTTCCCAATAAAGCTACAACTAACGCTGATGCAAACAAACTTTGCAAAGGTACTTACTACGACGTAGTAGGTAAGATCACCGGCGCAGGTTTTGACGTTAAGGTTGCCATTATTGATTGGGCTAAAGCTCCGACAGATACTTTCGAATTCTAAAAACCAATGTCAATATAACTAAAAGACCTATTAAAAAGAAAAATCATGAAAAAGATAATGTTCAAATCAGCCTTATTGGCATTGGCTGCACCTCTCTTCCTTGCTTCTTGCAGCAGCAACTCTAACGACGAACCCGTCAATGGCGGAGAGGATTTTCAGGGCATCATGCTCTCAATCCCAAATATTCAGACCCGTGCTACATCTGAAGAGATGACAATAAATAACCTCAAGGTTATTGTTTATAAATCTGATGATCTGGACGCACCTATCTGGAGCAAAGATCTAAATGGCAGCGATGTAAGCGGAATACAGCTTGTCTCCAATTATAAATCAATCCCGGTTGCTCTTGCGACAGGCACGTATAAGATGTATATCGTCGCTAATATCGACGGCTATTCAGTTGATAAAATCACAGGTTCTACAACTTGGAGCACTATCTCGGAATCTGACCTGAAAGATGCAAAGATCACCGGTCTTTCCGCAATCAATGCCTCTGACCTTGGCACTAAATATCTTCCTCTCGGCTGCTCAAATGCTGAAATGAAAGTCGATAATAATGGTACTAAAACTGTATTAGGAGCCACCGGAACAATTAACGTTTCTTCAGGAGCGTCTACTACTGTTTACGCCGACCTCACTTACTGTGTCGCTAAGGTCAATGTAACAGTAACCAATGAGTCTCTCCCGGATGTAACTCTCACATCTCTGATCATGAACCCATCTTCTACCACTTCCGGCCTTGTGGGTAATAATGATGATCTTTCCAAAAGCACAGCAGATGTAACCCTTGCAGGAACAAAATCAAATCTTGCAAGAGGCTGGGAATGGACCGGAACCTGGTATGTTGCAGAAAACCTCTATAACCTCGCTAATAACGAGAGTAGAGCGGATGGTGACAAAACTAAACTTAACTTCACATTCTCAAACAGCACTTACAACAAGACAGGCGATAATGCACGTGTTCTTGGTGAAACTACCCAAAACGGAACGACAACAGTTACCGGCGTAAAACGTGGTTATGAGTATGACGTTAATGGTACAATCAGCGGAAAAGAACTTACCATCAAGGTTGCTGTCAAGGAATGGAAGTACTCCAAGTCTGTTCAGGATCTCGATGAAGATAAATAAATAACACACCTCAACGCTCCGCGTTGAAATAAAACCATCGGGTCGGTGAAGCTGACTACTTCACCGATTCACAAAAATGCCTGGCGCAGGCATCCTCCCTCAAATTAATAACTACCCAATAACGATGAAAACGTTCCGACATATCCTGACCTACCTCCAGGCGGCGCTCCTGATAGGACTCGCAACCGCCTGCCGCGACGACCTCAACACACCCTCCGTCGCCCCCGACGTCGACATCGACACCGGAATCTCAATCCGTATCCCAAACCTCTCCCGTGCCGCCGACTTCGCCCGCTCACGCGCCGAAGATCCGGTGGATAATGCTAATATAGTGGCTGATGAAGGAAAGGTGAAAGATAATGACATACATCTTTTTATCTTTGGCGACGATACAGAAAATATATATGTCAATTTAGGCGATGCCACTGAATTCGGCAGCGCCTATACCGAACTCCCCTCTTTGGATAAAAACGGAAATAAAATCTACGCCGGAATACAAAAAACAGAGGATGATGAGGATGTCTACTATACTATCCCCATGCTCCCGGGTACATACAGGATATATATTTTAGCCAACCTCAAAAGCTACGGCAAAATTAAAGATGGAAACTCCATGGTTGATCTCTCTTCTCTGGATGATGATGAAATTAAGGCCATCACTGAAGAGCAGATTAAAGGAATGCAACTTCAATTTTCCAAACCGCTTAAGGCCGGAGAGCTGCCTATGGTGTGTCTGCCCAAGGATGTAGACGGCACTGACACTAACGGCGAATTTGACATTCTTCAGAATGACTTGAAGAATCTGAAGTGTAATCTGCGCTTCCTATGCTCAAAAGTGCGTTATACCGTCCTTTTTGACAAGACAACCGACGGTTTCTCCCATGAGGCATACAAAGCTGAGGGCTCTACCCTTGACTTCGATATTGACGGTGTGTCAGTAACTGCTATGCCTACCACTACCAATATCGAGAGTCCTTCTACCGCTCCCACCTACGCTTACATAAAAGATGCATCAAATCATAATTCCACCACCTTCAACCTTACCATTTCTCCCGCAGATTTCGGCGACAATTGGTCAGGAGTAAAAAAACAGGGGGATAACTGGACGGTGGATTATCCCTCCACAGCGGAAGCAAGATACACTCCCTTAAAAAATCATCAGGCATGGACTGCTTCCGACCTTCAGCGGTCGTGGCAGGGCGTGGCTTATCTGCCTGAAAATCTTTCTACAGATGACGCTAAACGCACAATCCTGAATATCAATGGCATCGTTGATGGTGAGTATGCTGCATCATTTGATATACCCTTGAATAAAGGCTTGGCAGATGACACCAAATTAAAACGTGCCACTCAGTATGACATTGTCGCCTTAGCACAGCATCGCGGAGGATATGACATAACTCTTGAAGTGGCTGAATGGGATCGTACTCAGCTGGTTTATTCTCTTGAAGGTCCTTTCTTCCTGCATACAGAAACCACTACTCTTCCGGTAGTAGCCGGACAGACAAATAAAATGTGGTTTGATACAAACGTAAATCGCGATCCTGCCAAGGGAGAACTGGAAATTGTGTCTCCTATGAAGGATGGTCGAAAGGTGTATGACGCTGACTTCATCGGTGATTCTATTTTCATAAAGGTCAATCCATATTTCGCGGCAGGTTCTCTTGATAAGACTACTGTGGCGGATGATGGAGGCACTATCACTTATTTCCATATCCGCGCCAAAAACTTATTGAAGCGTATTGAGGTAACACCTTTCCGTCATGAGGCTTTCTTCAAGCTCACTCCGGAAAAAGTGGAATGGAATGTGGGCGATCTTATTACATCCGGTAAATATACGGATAATGTCGATGTGACTGCTTCCACAAATATGAAAATTACGAGCATCACTTACGAATGGGATGAAAATACAAAAAAGGAATTTTCAAACATTCCTGAGGTAACTCTCCCGGCAAAGACCACTACAGTGGATGGTGTAGTGAATGATATTCTTTCATATTCAGGTATCAATGATCCGAGCCACATGGCATTCTGGAAGAAGAATCATACGCTTACCATCACTTATACGGCAGAGGCTGGCGAAGGGGAAGATAAAGTCGTCAAGACCCAGTCAATCCCGGTGACTATCAAGGCATATCGTGATACGTATATTATCCACGCGAAGATTCCTTCAGGCTGGACATCTCCTCATATTTATGTCTATCAATGTCTTGAATTTCCCACCACATTCAATAATGCTGCCAATCAAAATCGGGCAGGCAGACCAATAGCTTCAAAAAGTGATGGCAATACAGCTGCGTTGGAATATTCTTTCACAGGTAAACTTGCTTTCTTGGGTTGGGGAAATGGTCAGAATGATCAAGATGCTGATATTGCAGGTCCGGTAAATGGATTCTGGTATTTCACATCAGGTGATTGGGAACCGAGTAGGACCAATACCGATCACTATGCAATATATGATATGTGTGAAGAACACCGCACATCTCTTAAAGATTCTGAGTGCAGCAGCTGTAAGAGTGCCAGTTATTATAATTATTCTTGGCCGGGCATTCGTATGAAAGAGGAGGATAGCGGGTGGTACACATTTGAACTTACAGGCATCGCAACACCAGGCAAAGCCTTGATTATGTTTGCTGACGAGCATAGTTACAGAGGTGATATACATGACCCTGAAAAAGGTGGTCGTTTCCCCGGTTATACCTATATCGGCTATTGGAATAATCAAAAGCAATATCGTGTCGATCCGGGTATCCCGCTTTTCGATTATCCGGATAAAGAGGGCTGGATTGACTTAACACAGTCAGATGATAAGAAAAAGGTATTCTCCCCCAACTACCGTTGTGAGCAGCAACAAATTGTGGTTGTGTCGGATACGAAAAGAGTTTGGTGCTATCAGGATAATAACGGGTGGGCAAATGCTTCACTCTATGCTTACGAAAGTAAGGATGGAAGCAGTAACGCCGCTGATTGGCCCGGCACTAAATGGACACACTATAAGGACAACTGGTATTACGTCGAGATTAACAAGAAATTCGACCGTATCATATTCGTAAACGAAGACAAAAGTTGGCAATATCCGGCTACGGACACTCCCGGTCTTGATATAGGTACGAGTGGAGATGTCTACTATGAATGGGAGTATGAAACAAGCAAACGTCCGAACTAATTAATAAGATTACAAAATAACTATGATAAAGAAACTAACATCATATCTCCTCCTGCTTCTATTCATGGCAGGGTGTTCCGACGAGTTTTCGTGGGATAAGGGCACTGTGGTCAATCCGGACGGATCGATTGATTTCATACTCTCCGTGCCTGATATGACTATCGTCAGTCGCTCCGATAATGAGCCGTCGAGTGCTGTCTCTAACATTCAGATGCTCGTCTTCAGCGGAACAAGTGCTGAGTCAACATTGAAATATAATAAATCACTTTCATTATCCGACGGCAGCCTCATCTATGACAGCGCCTCTGACCAATATTCCGTGCATCTTGATCTTGGAGCTTCCCTTATCCAGGCTGGTGAATTGGGTGTCTATTTCATAGCCAATCCACCGGAGGATATGGATTTCACGGACGCCGATATAGATAATCTTCAGCTTGGCGAAGTGCAGAACAGAAGGGCTAAGATCCTTTCTGCCTCTAATGAATTTGTGCTTAGCGGAAAATATGTAGGCTCTCTTGCCGGCTTGAAGAGCACTACCATTCCTCTTTACCGTAATGCCGTGAAGGTAACGGTAAATGCTATGAAGCCTGACGGCAGCGGGGGCTATCAGAAAGACAATGAGGGATACTATATCCTCGGGGATGCTATCTATCCTTTCGAGGTGTATGGTTGCGCTGCCTCCACAAGCATCACTGCTGGTGCGGATGGAACACTCGGTTCGGCACGTGCTATTAAAGAATTTCCTTTCGAAGGGGATGCTCTCCCGGAATATGTTAATCCTACTGCAAATTCAGGATCTCTCCCTATAGTGATTGTCAGGGCAAAATATGCTCAGGATGGCAAGGACTATTACTATGCCCTCGCCATGAAGACAAAAGAGACAAACAAGGAGACAAAAGAGGAGGTTATAACAGCGATAAATTTTGAGCCTAATCATTGGTATCAGATTCTTATCAAAGAGATTAAGGCTCCGGGCTCAAATTCTCCGGAAGACGCAGCCTTGAATCCTATAATGTCGTCGGAAGATGAGGATAGTGCTGTAAGCTGGGAGATCCACGACCATTCTCCAAAGGTATACAACATGGTTTCTGACGGCAAGCATGAGTTAGGTGTGTCTCACGAAGTTGTATATCACCTCGCGGCTTCTGATGATTCAGGCTATTATTTCTACGTTAAGGTCTTTGAGCATGGAAAAAGCCTTACCTTCAACATGCTCAAGGATGAGTATGCCATCACTGTTGAGGAGAATGAAGATTGGTTGGAGATCGGCTCTCCGGAGGATGCTACCTCAGATGCTGTAGACAGCAGTATTACAGGCTCGGAGGGAAGCACGGTAGGCGGAGGTGTACCTATAACAGGAGATACCGACAGCAATAGCACAGGTGTTGTGCTTAAATATCCTCTTCGCTTTAAGTCTACGAATCAGCTTGGCACACTTGAAGGTAAGGTAAGGGTCAGCTGGAAGGGTTTGCTCCGCGAGATTCCTGTGAGCTGGATAAGAAACTTCAACGGTAGGGATCTCTGCGACATTACGATGCGCATGTTTGACGAGACCAACACCAAGCAGTTTGAGACATCCAAATATTGGGATCTCATGGAGGGTAAGTCCGTAAGCGGTGTAAGTTTCTTTGGTATTGATCAGGAGCATAGAGGTGAGGGCTGCCGTGGAATGGTACGCTATGAGGGTATTCATTTCCCTGTGATGTATGGCTCTCCTTCAGCAGCAAATGCTTGGAGATATGAGTATGACCTTGATTTCAGTCCTCTTCAGGCAGACAAGTTCAAATGGTTTATTACTCTTCATGGTGATGCTGCCCTTAAGAATTATGTCAAGGTGGAGGTATATAACGGAAATAGCACATCTGCCAATACTGCGGTAGATGTGGAATCTGCCAAGACTCACGCAGCAAATGCGCAGTTGAAACTTCTTGTGAAACGTGTCGGCAAGGTTTCCTCTTCCGATTATGACTACGCGATCGGCACAATTCGCCTCCATATCGTTGAACCTTCCACCAATGAGGAAACGACTTCTTATGATCTTCAGATGTATCACACAGGTTTCTTCCATAAGAACACGGCCACCTCTGAATCTAACCGTAAGGATAGTGGTGAGGGTAAAGGAGATCTCACCAACTGGTATTATTATGAGGTAGTGCCCGTAGAGGGACCGTCAGGGACGCGCTATATGCTCGACCGCAATCTTGGCGCCAAAACTGCTGAGTTCTATCTTTCCAATCAGGGTTCACGAGTAGCTGGAGCAGACAATGCTCCGGGCGGCTATTATCAGGTGGCTGAAAAACTTGCTGACTATAAAGGCACAAAGATGAAGGATGGGATCTGTCCTCCGGGATATGACTATCCCTCACAGGCAGCCTGGGATGCTGTGCGAAATTCTAAAAATTTCCGCTATGAGCGTTTGGATGCCTACTATAAACCGGTCTATCTGTCAGGAAATGCAGGAAGCATCACATTCCCTAAGATGGAATATATAGATGGCGCGGCATTCAGCGGACAGTCATTAGCAGGATACTACTGGAGCTCTACATCGGCAAGCGGATTGGAGAAAGATGAGATTGGGCGATGGCTCCGAGCTTTAGGTTTTACGGGCTCTGCAACTTCTTTCATAAATGGAAATGTTGAGGAATTCAGTATGCCGGTGCGGTGCATCAACTATATGGATGAATCATCCCTTCCTACCTATGAGACATATATAAACGTTGCAGGTGCAACTCATGTATATTTATATACTGTTGAAAATAATGAGAAAGTGGGTATGATGGGATGGCCCGGACAGGCAGTAGGCAACTATAACAATATGGCGGGTCAAAACAACTGGTTCCAGTACATCTTCCAGTCAAAGACCGTTAGACCTCAGGATCTTTATGTCGTGTTCAACTTCCTGAACAGCGACGGCACGATCTACACTTATGCTAAGAATGGAAAGGGATATTCACTAACGCCGGATTCAGCCGAGGGCTGGAAAGTTGTAAATGATCCTGATGAAAATATCAAGGATTCCACTCCTGCTATGGCTGATTGGATTGGCGTGCCAACTCAAAACAATTATTATTGGCAATGGCAACATAATTCTGCGCCTTCTGCTTCAGTCTCGAATAAGCTCTACTGCTACAACTATAAGCCGGGAATAAGGAAACCTGTGCCAATGTATGAAATGCGTATTCTATGGCCGAAATATGTCAGTGGAAATGAATGTAAGCAGATACGTATTTGGAATACAGTAACGTCTGATTGGGAATATGGATATGAAGACGGATATAAGGAACAACAAGGACATGGATGGACAAATTTTAACCAAGATGGATATTCTTATGACAATAATGGAGCCTACTATTATAACCCTGAGATTCCCGAGGTTAATAAAAATGTTCCTATGTTGATTTTTGTCAAGAAAGATAATAATGTCTATGTCACCAAGAATACTTACAAGCTTGGAGAATATGGCACTGCCAATAATAATCTCTTGCATCTGCATGATTCTGACTTCAAGGTATACAATGGTTCCACTGATGTAGTGAAATACTATCTCACTCTTGGCAGCAGCGGTGAGAAGGAGATGACAGAAAGCGGAAGCAACTGGACTCTTTCAAGCCTCTCCGGTTCCGGCGATCTCAAGATCTACCGCAAGACCAACGGCACTACGGATCTGTATGTGAAGTTGAATGGCAGCTCTCTTAACACCACAGGCACTGCCATGAACACTAATACACAGACATCTTCCGTGAATGTCGGCAACATCAGCGCTTCCGGCACTTACTCCTTCACTTACAACCCCACCGCCAACACCCTGACCATAACCGGCGGCAGCTCCGGCGGCGATTCATATACTTGCCGTATCTACTGGTATGGAAATTCTACTTTCTATCAGTGGGGTCCATCAGGATTACCGACTGGCGGCACAGGGAATATTACTAGTGATGTAAGCGGTTATAGTTGCTATGAATTTACCCTCAATGCAACAGAAATGGCTAAGCAATATAATTACCATTATAATAATAAAGGTGAACAGAAAGATCAGGGAACGATGTTTGAGGTATTTGGAAATTCGACGTCCTCAATAAATTGTGCGTATATTGATTCTGATAATACTCTGCATAAAAAAGAGAAACCGACTTCAGATGTAACTACTCACGACCTTCTTAAGAAATGGGTAGAAGCCAATCCTATGACCGATACCAACAAACGCCGTATCTTCTGGGATAACTCCGGAAAGAACTGGTCTACTGTCAAGATATATTGGTGGAATTCTGACACATCATCCCTAGATTGGGGCGCTCGTCCTACCATGAATTCTATACAAGGAGGAAAATATTGGTACTATGACATTCCTTCTGATGCCAAGGATTTCAAGTTCTCTGACGGAGGAAGTAATGAATCCGACAATCATACTCCTACAAGTGACAGATGTAACACAAATCCTGATGTCTGGAACAACTAATCTCAGTGAATTAAAACCGGAGATTATTAGTTAATGGAATTTGCTTTGCGCGCAAGCGTGAAGAATGTAAGCAGGCGCCTCGCGAGTCCATCGCGGGGCACTGTTTTTTTACTTTAATTGGAAAGGGATAGTCACCACGTAATCACCGCTGGGAGTCGGGGTAGTCCCTGCTCCCAGGAGAAAGCGTTGGAGTATATTCTATTAAAAAAGATCGGAATGATAACCCGTATCAGTTAATAACAATAATAATTCTTTATCATTCTGTTGCCATACCAAAAGCCAATCAGACTGTATATGGCATTCCCAGCAGCCGCTATATTTCCCTGATAATTTATGTGGATGATATTTTTCAGGAAGGGTATCCCTCTTGGCTCAGGATACGAATTACTGTTTTAAGCAATTCCATGTCTAAACCACGTTTCCGGCATTTTTTTACAGATCTTTTAAATTGAGTGGTACGGGTTACAGAATAAGTCATATCCCTAAGTCAGTAAAAAGATCATCAACGTTTTCAAAATGTTTTATCTTTCCTTCCTTTACTTCCTCCAGAGCAATATCCAGCGACCCCTTCCTTCTTCGGACAGGTTTTGCGATGCTGACACCATTTATGGAGCTGAGCACTTTTTTAAGATAAGGCAATAGTTTTTTATCCTCTATGTTTAAAACAATCTGTTCCATTTATATATGGGTGAAATAATATATGTAATGCAAAAATAATTAAAAGCCATGAGAAAAGCAAAAGTTGTTGAAATAAGATTTATCGACTAATCATACAAATTTACCTGATTGATAAACTCGGGTTTTGTCGCGTGGGGGCGGGGCAGGGACTGCCCCTGCTCCCAGTGGTGATTGCGTGATTACTATACGGTTGTTCTCATTCAAATTAAACATGGCGTTTTTGAGTGCAAAATTAGAAATCGAAAAAGACATGCAAAAGGCGCCCTAATTCGGATGGTTACGCCTGTGCCACCGGAGGGTGCCTTGCGGGGTGATGAATAAGAATCGGCTGCGACGCTCTGAAAGCAGTAGTTGAGGGAAGACTTAAAAGTTATATGATGAGAGAGTATTTATTGGAAAGCAGATAAAAATTCGGAAGGAGAATAGAGAGGAATTTTGGAAAATTTGAAATGCGTTTCCACGTTAGCCACGACTTTGAACAAACTACACAACAAGCGTATGTTAAGACGAAGAATATCAGGCTGTTCTTTTCGCATTATATATGCAAAATTAGCTACCGAGAGGAAACTGATATAAAATTCCATGTCGTTCTCTAATGCCAATTCCAGCACTTCTTTTGCCATACTTCTATAATTTTGATCTCTGGCAAGAAGGTCAAGAATAAAATTTGTATCAAGAAACACCTTTTTCATTTCGAGAGAAGGTATTGGGTCTTTTCATCATTCTCGTCAATGACTGAGGTATTCACATTACTGCAAAGAGCATTAAGCCGATCGAGCCATTCTCTTTTATCTGCCGTAAGATGAGAATTTTTATTTGGGGTTTCTATGAGATCACTTGAAACTTCAGGTAAATTAGATTTATCAGAAGGCAGGAGTCTGACAGAAGTTGTCACTACCCCTTTTATATTTTCAAATATCTTCTGAATTAAAGTAGGGTTGGCACTTTTTTCCAATGTAACGATAATCTGTGTCATAATAGAGAGGATGATAAAATATTAATGCGTAAAGTTACAGAAAAGATTTTGAATTAACAATAAACCTTTCATCTATTCCACGGATGCCGGAGTGATTACCCTATTCCCCCGGGGAGGAGTCGCTGGGAGAGGGGGCAGTCCCCTGACCCCGGAATCGTACCCTGGGGAGCGACAAAAGGTTTTGGATTACAGTGCTTATTTATCCTTGTAATGACCCTCAAGTTCGATTATAAGAACATGAATCTCTTCATCATAAATGTCATATATAATTCGGTCGTTTGCTGTAATATGACGTGAATAGATAATGCCGTGGCCTCCAACAAGAGGTTCGGGATGTCCGATTCCAAATCGAGGATGCTCCTGAATATCCTCAAGCACTTTTGTAAGTTTTTTGAAAAGCTGTGGATTTGATTTTTTTCATTTAGCCATTATCTTGACAACCCTTGGCTCAAAATCTATACTGTACATATTGAGGCATTAGAGAGAATCAAGAAAGTGATCAAGCTCTTCCCTACTGCGACATGAGATAAAATTGCCGGCTTCATACTCCATTCGGGCATTCCTGATTTTTTCCTCTAAGGCGGGGGTGATTATGTTAGCCTCGTTGCCGAGACCGGTCAGGGCATAGATCTTTCCTTTCCTTCGGATGAAAACCGCCTCCCCCTTGTCGACCTTATCGAAAGAGGCAGCAAGATTATTGCGATAGTCTCTTACTGAAAGTGGTGCCATAATTACTTTATTTTATTTAAAAATTAAAGAACATGATAGAATCTCTAAATACTCATTTCTTTATAAAAAACGTTGAATTATGTACAATATTGTGTACACAAAATATTGAGACAACCCTTATAGAATATAATTAAAGCCCACTCATCCCGGGAGAGAGGGACATTCGCCTGGAGAAGGGAAGCTGGGAGAGGGGGTCAGTCCCTTGACCCCGGGGGCGTACCCTGGTGAGCGACAAATGGGGAGCGAAATGGTTTTATCGAGGGGATTTTGAGGTTTATTCAATATTGATGAGATCAAAGAACATAAGACGCGTGGAACGGTCTACATCGGAGGCAGTTAAGTAGATAAACCCATTTTTTAAATAAAATGGTTCTGCATCATGATAGGCATCCACTGTGATGAATCTACATCCGGTGCGATTATCATTGACAAACCAACTCTTCAGATAATCCAACAAAAAAGTGCCAATTGACATTCCCTTAACATTATCAGAGACTGCAAATCTGCAAAGTTTGACAGCAGGATAATTTGTCAGTCTTTTTTCATTGACAAACCTATGCCGTCTGAATCGGTTGAATTCTGTATTATTAGGGAAATCTTTGATGGCAATCCTATCGTTTGCCAAACTGAAATAAGCCCCTATTGAACCATTTTCTTTATTTTCTATGATATAGGTATTGGCTAACAGAGCTTTCTGATACAGTGGAGCATCCTTGATAAGAAATTCGTTCAGATCCTCATCTCCACAATCAAAATCTCTAATATTTTCGTCTTTAGAGAGCTTTCGAATCTGAAAATGTTCTGCAAATTCTTCTATCGTCAGTTTCATCCTATTTGACGAACATTTTCTTGATTGCACTGTAGGATCGGTTTCTACGACTTTTGGCCTCCTCAGATTCCGGACGCGGGGTATTCATCAGGTCTACGAATCTTTCCGCATCTTTCCCGGAAAGGATAGGTGTTTCTTTAATCGGTTTTGCCATAATTTTGTTTTGAAATAAATACTTTCTGCAAAAATAAAAAAAAATTTCAGCACATACAAATAATGGAATAAGATGTTAAGCCGGGAGAGGGGTCAGTCCCTTGACCCCGGGGGCGTACCCTGGGGAGCGACAAAAGGGAGAGCAAAATGGTTTTGACGGGGATTTTGCCGCTGGGGGGCGGGGCAGGGACTGCCCCTGCTCCCAGAGGGTTGCTGGGAGAGGACGCGCTCCGCGCGTTCGAATTGCGCAAGGCAGTGAGGGGGTAAGGATGGAATGGGACTAAGCCAATCCTAAATCATTAATCAATTCTTTTATTACAGGAAGAATGATGTTGTCATATTCGGCTTTGTCGTAAGCATATATCAAATACAATATGCCTTCCCTTTTGATGGTATGAAACGTTATCACTCTGGCTCCCCCGGATTTACCCTTCCCTTTTGAAGTGATAGCCATCCTTACTTTGCGGATTCCGTTGCCTAAATCAATACCAGTATCTGGTCTTTCTTCCAGCTGGTTGATAAAATCCTTGTAATCTTCTTTGAAACTACGATATTTTTTGGCCAAAGGTTTTACGGACTTCTCAAACGATTTTGTAGTTTCAATTTTCATCAGAACTCAAGGTCTTTGGCATCGGGGAGAATGATCTTGCCGTCGATACTGTCTTTTACTTCTTTCAGGGAGGCATGTAGTTCACGATAGAGCTTTTTTTCAGTGGAGCTTTTTTGTGAGGTGGAGACGATGGATACTCCGTTGATTGCTTTGAGTATACCTTTAATGTGAGGGAGGATTGATTTATCCTCGATATTAATGGTTAATTGTGTCATAGGGAATGTTATTTATATTGTAGTTGCCATAATTTTGTTTTAACTTAATTTCTTTCTGCAAAAGTAGCAAAAAATTCCCTCAGGTGCAAAAGGTTTTGTCGCGCGGGGACGGGGCAAGGGACTGCCCCTGCTCCCAGCCGGTTACCGAGAGAGGAGGATTACCTGTGAATCCAATTCTCCAGTCTTATTCCTTCTAATCTATCGAAATGTTTAACATTACCAATACTTTTATTCTGGTTGATGATAGTGATTATTTCTTCGGGAGATTCATCAGTTTTCCAAGCTCCATTGAATTTAGCAATGAATTCGGCAGTCGGGTCTTTTCTATATTTTTCGGCTCTAAAAGATTTTCTGAGAGAATGAGTAAGTTTTTCGATAAGATTTAATTTAATCTCATCGTCTATATTAGACAGCAATTTCCAATAATTCTCTGTAGCAGAGTCAATATAAGCACTTGTATCCATAATTATATAATTATATTTTTGATTCCAACAAATTTAGCAAAAAAATATGAAACACAAAGTGACCATCCGAAAAAGGTCGGCTTTTTCGGATGGATACTAATTACGGTTTTTACCGGGAGAGGGGTCAGTCCCTTGACCCCGGGGGCGTACCCTGGGGAGCGACAAAAAGGTTTTAATACGGTTTTTAATGAAAGTTTTGAGGGGATTTTTATCGCGCGGGGACGGGGCAGGGACTGCCCCTGCTCCCAGTGGTTACTTTTACATAAAAAACGACGGCTCGCGCATTTTACGAGCCGTCGGGATAGTCTTAATTGGAATATATCTTCTACTGAAATATTAATAGCTTAGTTTTACTTTGCTTTATCAGTATAAGTTTTATTATTTTCTAACACAAGGTCATTCGTTTGCTGCCCGGAATTATTAGTAAAGATAACCATAGTTGCTTTACCGTCAATTACGGCTTTATAATTACCTCCATCTTTATATATTTGAGTGCCCGGCCAGCCTCCTGAATACTCTTTCTTATCGCCATCGTATGAGTAAACATACACATTACTCCAATTTTCAGGATTAGTATAGTAAATTGTATAATTATCTACTTGACCTTTTTCTACCTTCAGCTGGTTACTTGCTGGGTTGTAGGTGAAGGTGTATGTGCCAGCTGTCTGGAGATTGAAATTTGAACCATCGGTTTTTGTTCCATAAGTACCTCCGGAAGAACCAATATTATTTGTACCGGAAGCATTTATCCATTCTACCTGACTACCATCTTTCAATTTCTGTATACCAAATCCACCACTCTTGAATGAATAGTTGGAAACAGTCCAAGTGCCATCTGCATTTTGCGTCATTTCTTTAGCGGTCCAATTATTAGAACCACCGATAATCTCACCATAGAGTGCATAGGTATATTCACTTACCGGGGGATTCGGGTTATCGCCACCACCAGAACCGGGAGTCCCTTTATGCCATTTTCCATCTTTGTCTACGTATGCACAATTGATTGCATCGGCAGATTTTCCGAAGACTGCTTCTATTGTTCCTACCTTCTCCTCTTTAATGGAACCCTCACTGTTATCATTTTTAGTATACTTAAACTCGTAGTTATAGGTGGCTCCCATCTGAATGGAGTTGACTTGGAAATCTTTATAATAATATTGCGGATAGTCTGAACTCTGCGTTCCATCTAATTCTGACGGAAGATTCAAACCATTAGAATTTCCACTTGCCCACTGATAGAATTTTCGATAGTCATAGTGGTACCAATAGATTCGACATTGATAATCCTTTACAGGAGTTCCGCCTGTCAGGGATTCTACCACTATGCCCTGCACACCGTTGATGCTTGTGTCGAAGCTGGCGAGGGTATAGGTCTGATCACCTTGTCCGGTAACCACTTCACCTGATGAAGTAGCGAATTTCAGCTTGAAGGTCAGCTCCTCTTTCTTTGTAGAGAAATCATAGCAATAATATTTCTTGCTGTCATACTCGTAGTTTTCGTTTGTAGGAGCCTTGTTATCCACATATTTCTCTGTGCCGTTATACATGGTGAGATATTTATATCCCTCCTCAGTCTGAGGCCAGAGCAGACGGTATCTCTTGGCTTCAACCTGTCCGAAGTCCTGACCGCCACAAGCCCATACCGTATTGTTGTCGCTGACAGCAGTGTTGATCTTCACCTGACAATCTATATACTGCGACTCAAAGTCATTAGTCTGACTCGAGCCTTTCACATCCCAGCCCTGCGCATTCTTAGGAAGAATGTTCGTATGGGTTGTGCCTGCGGTGAAGTTATTCTTACTGTAGGTATGGATTGTGCCATTGCCGTCAACATAGTTGAAAATAACCTTCAGGTCCTCAATCGACACCACCTTTGACTCGTATGTGAAGTTGAAACGCTGATTATCCACCATAGTGAGGTAATTGCCTACAGCCTGACCAGGCCATTCCGTTACGGCATTACGTGCGTTGGTTCCGTCCTCAGTATAGAGATAGACATGAGTAGCCCCCGTTACAAAGAAAGAAACGCGATTGACTTTTCCTCCGGCTTTTTCAGGTGTAACCGCACGCAGCGACATATAGTAAGGATTTTCAGAACCCTTTCCTCTTACCTTGCCATTGATATATGAAGTTGCGGTGCCGGCGATGGATAGACATTTGAGCCAGTTGCCGATCTCCTCCTTCTCTGTGCCTGTAGCAGCGGTACGCGTCCAGTAATAGCCGGCACGCTCCTCACCCTGATAGGATGAGCCTTCAAGATACTGCGCTTTCGGGAAAAACATCACCTTCCCTTTCTCTCCTGCAAAGGAGGGATTATAATTCGAGCCGAAGAGAGTGATGGTGAAATTATCAGAATTGCGGAGATTATCCCATTGGTCTACAGAGGGTACCGTATATCCTGGAGGACACATACCCTCGTAAATGATAGGATCATTATGCAAGTAATACTTCGCTGCCACTACATAGTAGCCAGCCGAATCATCAGTGCCCAGACCATTTATAATATAGCTGTTGGCAGCCTCTGCTCCAATATTGCGGTCGAGCCAATGATCCTGCCCGCAAGTTACCACCTCATAGTATGCAAGACCGGTGTGTGCACTTCCGTCTTTAATAAAGGAAGAGGATGTGTCTTGATTTGTCGGATAAGCCTTATCTTGATAGAAGAAACCGGTGTGATATATCTTGACGTTATCGTATGTGGCTTCATTTATGCCGTCGGTTACTTTCAGCACAAGCTTGCCGATCTTATAATCGTAAGACTCATCATTACTTCTGATATAGAATACATTCTGATTTGCCGATATATCCTTAAGAGACGTTGCCCATGAAGATGAACCATTAAGAGAGAACTCCACACCGTCGATATCTTCTGAGGTAACCGACCATTTTTGACCTGATGTAACAAGGTTGCTGTTGATCGTTACCTTATACATATACTTGTAATGAGTAGGATCGCCGTAAGGCATCGGGAAATGGAATCCATCTTCACGATCCTGACCGTTATTCTGCTGTGCTGTTGTGCCGTATGCGTACTCCTTGAAGAAACCCTTTTCCGTTGTGGAGTTTTCCGGAGTATATGTGAAATACTCATATCCGTCGTTACCACCCCAGAAAGAGCCTGTGCTCCAACTTGACGGCTGTCCCGTATATGCCTTTATCTTGACTGAGGAGAAAAGGTCGGAAGAGTCAAACTCTCGGTTCCATACAACAGGGACATCACGTGTAAGACCACGCCATGTTACTGAAATCGTAGTCTCAAGTTTTCCCGGGTTCTTTGTAGAAAGAAACTTCAGCTCCACATCATAAAGCTTACCCGTATCATTTTTGTCGGGATTGTCATCGCCTACATCAGTGGTGTTGGAGGTGATGGCCGACACTGTGAGCCAATCGCAATCCTCATCTATCTTTATGAAATCCTCCCAGTTCTCGAAGGTAAGCTCACTATCCTCACCCTTATTGAGAGAGAACAACTTCACATAAAGAGTTTCTGTAGAATTAATGGCGGCATTCTGATTTGTAACCGCCTTGCTGACGCCAAGTTCACGGCTGCCGTCGGAAATCATATTGAAGATTTTCGGTGAGTGGTCGTGAATTTCATAATCGATCATCGGCGTAGGATTCTTGGCAGCCTCTTCAGGTGTATCATACCCGGCGCCGATCACATTCTTGATAACAAATTGATACCAATGGTTAGGCAACACATCAAAGGGCTTCGTGGTGATGTTTCCGCTCGAAAGCTCATCCGAGTCATCATCGTCTACCTTTTCCGATTTCTGGAAATCGAGACGGTAGTAGTAGTCCTTATTCAAATATTTTGCCTTTACGATTACATAGACGGAATTAGCTGTTCCTGTCCCGGTGTTTTTTGTGGAATGGATAAGCTTCTCCCCTGATGAAAGGGTAAAATCCTTATAGCTTTGTGCAACGGGATTGCCAATCAGACTTTCTCCGCCTGCCACAACGGATGATTCCTGAGCAGCTCCTGCCACGTTGAAATCATAATTATCTCCGAGCACATAGTCCGAACCATTCTTGAGGAAATTTCCGTTGTTGTCTTTTTTAGCCTGGTTGACAGTTATCTTTACCGCGTTGTGAAGGAGGGCGACGGTATTTGTCTCTACCGCCGACAGACTTTCCGGCTTACTACTCAGAATATAGACCCCCCCGTTTTCAAGCGCGGAAGTCATGGTGCCCTTCAGATCGTTGTAATTATTGCATGTAACAGAGGCATGATTAGCGACAAACACAAAATCAGTAGAGGCGAGGTTTGACATGACATTATTATTGAGAAGAACCGTGCCTTTGCATGTATTGCTGTTGCTGGTCCAACCCTCGGTGATTTCCACTGTGGCAGTCTGACGAAGCAGATAAGGGGAATTTTTGTCGAAAGCATACATCTGTATGGAAGATATTCCATCGGTAGCGCGAGTGGAGACCACCTCCATATCGGAAAGAGAGAAAGATATATGGAGATTGCCGTCATCGTCCACTCCTCCGCCGGTGGGGGAGGAGAACTCATCACGACAGGCAGTCAGTGCGATAAGCACGAAAGCCAAAAGATATGTTGATATTTTACGAATCATATATTCAATCATTTTCAAAGATTAGGTTTAGTATTATAGGATTCATACCTGCCGTTAAGGTTTTGGAAAATAGCTACATTATCATCCTTAGTCTTATTGGTCCAATCTGTCCCTGATTTAGATTTAATTATAAAGCAGAGTTTACTACTCATCGTAGCAGGAGTGATAGTAGAGGTAAAGTCCAAATAATCCATATTGTCACCTCCATCTGTAGTCGTATTACCGGAGCGATAGAAGCAAATATTGTCCAAACCCGGATCGCCTGAACCCCATAGATAGATATACTCTCGCGTAACATTATCCCATTTGTGCTGCCAATAGATGCGATATGTATAAGTCTTCACTTCATCCTCCTGTTTTTCTCCGTATGGATCGGCAGACTGGAAGTAATATTTTCCTGCCTGCAAGTCAAACCAACCTGTACGGTCGGGATAATCAAACAGAGGGATACCCACCTGCTTATCACCAGGATAACGGTTAGAGGGGGTCATGGAATGACCATCAGAAAACATTATCAGCGCCTTACCGGGAGTTGCTACTGCGGTAAGCTCGAATTTCCACCACTTATTGCCATTAAGATAAACTTCCTGCATGGCAATGCCGGGCCAGAGCTTGTTGTAGCCGGTATTATCAGCCGCAGTCTCACTCGCGCAAAGTCCACATTTCATAAGTTGCTCGCTACCCGTTTTGGTATAAGTGTTTCGGTATTCCTGACAGAAATCATAATCAGTATAATAATGTTGTCCCGTATCTGCCTTAGGATCCCACGTAGAGGAGGGGTTGGTGAAATACTTGAAACCATTACTGTCGCCAAGAGTTCCGTCAGGGCTGTTATATTCTCCTACATTCCATCCCTTGAATGCCAATTTACCGGTGAAGGAATATTCAAGTGCTGCTGTACCGCCGTCATTGCTTGTAGCCAATGACTTTCCTGCACGGTCGGAGGAAGCATCCATCGGGAAAGAGAGACACTGATAGACGTAGATGTGAGGAAGGGTCCAGTTCGCACGCAGGTATATCACATAGTTATCTGACGCACGCTTGGTGTTGATTTTTACAGTCTCAGGATCGGAAGTTGTGCCGTCATCGCTTTTTGCAACAACCTTAAGCTTGAAAGAGTGGTCGTCATTCGACCAGAAAGTGGAGTATTGCGGATCATTCAATCCGGTATATACCAGATAGAGCGAATCAGTGCCGGAGACAGGCTTATCTCGTTTCTCACCGAAATTGACTCTCACATAATTTCCACTTGCGTTTTTATATGCGAGATACATAAGCTCACTGTCATTATCTCCCGATTCGGTCAATTCTGTCCAGTCCTCGGCAGTGATGGTGTATTCGTCATAGTTGGTCCTGATTGCAATGGGGAATGCTCCTGAATACTGACCGGACATTTTCTCCGAACGGACGTCAATGTTTATCACACCCGGCTCCACATCAAGGAAAGTGGTGATGCTTAACGGATTTACCGTTATTTTCTTCGCTATATTGCCGGCGATGACATGGAAGTAGTTGTAATCGTTGCTTCCGTTCTTGGTTTCATCCGTGATTTTCTTACCTTCGGCAGCCGAAATAGCACCGTTGATAGTTACGCGAATCTTGCGTTCGCCATCCACCACCATCTCCTTGAATTCATAGATGGGCACTTCCGTACCACCCGCGCGTGTGTAGGTAGCGGAACGGAAATCAAGTTTCTCCGCGTTAGTATCGTAATAGATATATGTCGGCTCCCCTGACTCTACGCTGACATTCTCTGTGTCGCCCACTTCAAGGAAATAGGGGCCGTGGAGATCATAGATGAGTTGCTGACGGGTCCAGTCTTTTATTGTGAATTTGATTTCCGTGGTCTTGAGCTTGGTGGCGAGGATGGTGAGGTCGTAGAATTTGCCGCGCTCAATTTCTTTTGCTTCGGTCTGACCGTCTGCATCCTTTATGAGGGTTATGTTGTAAGGACTTCCGCCTTCGCCTACCGTGCCGTCAAGATGGAGTTGGGTGCGATTGGCATCATTGCTTTTCTCAGGATTTTCAGGGATATAGATTGTGCCCTGCCAAGCGCGTTGCTTGTCAGAGGCGCCCCAGGCTGAGGTGTGTGCGGGAAGGTCAGAGACTTTCTCGGAATCCTTTTTGGGATAGTCTCTGCCGCTCTCGGTAGGATATACCTTGCGATCGAGAGGCAATGAGAAGGAGAGGCGGTTTTTTGTAGCGTCCTCAAAGAATGAAACCGTCGAAGGTGTTCCTGTCACGGCTGTGTTGGAACGCACGTTGGTGATGGTGTTTGCGGTGCCGAAGTCAAGCATGTATGAGCCGAACTGCTCATTGGAGAATCCGCCATCGGTATTGTCGAAGAGGACTGTGTAGCGCACTTTCGCGCAAAGGAAGTTGAGGTTACACTTCAGGCTCTTTATGTCGTTGGAGAGGATGTTGAAGACGCCGGCGCTTATGGCTCCCGTTACGTCTGTCTCTACATCCTCAGGGAAGCATACCATGGGTAGATGACCCGGCTTAAGTACCTGGCTGCCTGTTAAAGGATTCCCACTGCTGTCTGTTTTAGCAAAGTCAAGCACTTTCTGGTTGAGAGTAGCCTCATCGATGGGCTCCAGCTCATCATTACTACCCTTATATAGGTTTTCTCCGAGATATTCGTGAAGATTTGCCACGACATATACCTTGTAATTTCCCGGATAGAGAGGCACCCTCACCTCGTCGTCAATTGCGGTGCTGTTCTCCACCTTATAAGCGCCAGCCCAGTCCTTGATAGGATTGCCATTCGCATCAAGGAGAGTATTTCCATTCACATCCTTTTTGAGCGAGGGAAGGGATTTGAGGGCAGGAATCTGAATTGCCTTGTTATATTCATATCCTTTATTTCCGTCAGCGTTGTATATGAATAGCCAGAGGTCGTCATCATAGATGGCGCCCTCGTCAGCGATTATGTTGGCGTTGGGGATTGGATCTTCGGCGCGTGAGCGGGCGAAGTCGGCGGCACGGGAGAGGTTGGGGATACGGATTGAGATTCCGGTGTCGATGTCGACGTCGGGGGCGACGGAGGGTGTGTTGAGGTCGTCGCGGCAGGCGGTTGCGAGTCCTATCAGGAGCGCCGCCTGGAGGTAGGTCAGGATATGTCGGAACGTTTTCATCGTTATTGGGTAGTTATTAATTTGAGGGAGGATGCCTGCGCCAGGCATCGCCGGAGGCGGATGGAATGGGGATGGAGGGGTAAGGGGTAGCCAATGGGTAGCCAAAGATGTTAATTCTTACTTCCCTCACTCTCCGGATAGGGGAGGCTGTCGATGGCGGCTTTTTTCAGGCTGTCGATGGCGCGCGTGTATTTTTCGGTATGCTGGAGTCCGCTATGGCCGAGGAGACTGGCGAGAGTCTTTATGTTGGCTCCGTTGTTGAGGATGTTGACGGCGAAGGAATGGCGGGCGCAATGCCAGGTGATGTGCTTGTCGATGCCGGCGCGGTGTGTCCAGCGGCGTAATGCCTTGAGACATACGGAGTGTCCGGGGAGAGGAAAAATCAGGGAATTTCTGTCTGAATTATCTTTGGGAGCGCCGATGAGTTTCAGGAGAGAGTCGCTCAGGGGAAGCACTACCCCGCTTGCCTTGCTGCTCCCTCTTGTCTTTGCCTGATCGAAGCACAGAAGTCGGTTGGAGAAGTCTACGTTGGAGAAAGTCAGGGTTTTGACGTCGCACCATCTCACCCCCGTATAGCATGAAAAGATAAAGGCTCGCCTTATGTCGGGGTTTTCTCCGGGGTAATGTGTAGAAAGGAGCCTGTGGATCTCCTCTATGCTTAACACGGCTTTTCGCAAGGCTCCGCTGTCGGTCTTTATCACTATTCCGTTGCAGGGATTTTTCTTCATCACCCCTGCCTCTACCGCAGCTTTGATCACCTTCTTGAAACGTGCGAACAGGGAGTGCGCACCCTCCCCTTTGCATATCTCACGGAGATAGTCGGCAAATCCCTCCACCATGCGGGGGGTGATCAGTTCGGGCGATATACTCTTACGGTATCGGGAATAGGCAGGCGATTCGGAAATAAAGCGTATGAAATGAGTGCGTGCTCTCTTGATATGTGGCTTGTCAGCTTTTGTGTATGTATCGTAGTAGGTTGCCATCCAGTCGAGGAAGTTTACTCTCCCCTCCCCTTTGAGTCGGTAGCCGGATGAAGCTTCCAGCAATTGCTGCTCATGTTCGAATCTCAATTTTTTGGCAATCTCCATCACCTCGCGGTTGTGGCGTCGTTGCTCCATGTTTTTAGGTGAGGCGTAAAGATAGAGGTGAAGATACTCCCTATGACGGTGTTTCTTAGGATAAAGTCTGCCGGAGACGGAACTTACTGCCATTGAATAGCCGTAGGAGAAATCAAGAAAAAGGCTTTCGCGACCGTCAGAGAGGAGTTTTGCACCTAATTTAGGATTATCGGTGATTTCGGTCCGGATCATATAAGTTTTATCAGCACGATAGTTTTTCATGGAAGTTAGCTTTTTTGAGTGAGGGTAGCCAAAGGGTAGCCAAAAGGCGGGAGGGGGGGAGGTATTAGGCGTTAGGCGTTAGGCGTTAGGCATTAGGTATTAGGCTCGAGGCTCGAGGCTCGAGGGATAAGGGATAAGGGATGAGGGATTAGAAAGAAAGGAGGCAGAGAATCGGGATTCTCTGCCTCCTTGATTATGTCGGTAAAAGCCTCGGGCCTCGAGCCTAATGCCTAATGCCTAATGCCTAATGCCTAATGCCTAATGCCTAATGCCTAACGCCTAACGCCTAACGCCTAAAATTAAAGCTTCGGACCTGCTGCTACAAGAGCCTTGCCTGCAGGGTTGAACTCGAATTTCTTGAAGTTCTTGATGAACATCTCAGCGAGTTTTGTTGCTTTCTTCTCCCACTCTGCTGCGTCAGCGTAAGTGTCGCGCGGATCGAGGATCTTCGGATCTACACCGGGAAGTTCGGTAGGAACTGTGAAGTCGAAGATAGGAATCTGCTTTGTAGGAGCCTTGAGGATAGCGCCGTCGAGGATAGCGTCGATGATGCCGCGAGTGTCGCGGATAGAGATACGCTTGCCTGTGCCGTTCCAGCCTGTGTTCACGAGATATGCCTTAGCGTCGTTAGCCTGCATCTTCTTAACGAGCTCCTCAGCATATTTTGTCGGGTGGAGTTCGAGGAACGCCTGACCGAAGCAAGCTGAGAAAGTAGGAGTAGGCTCTGTGATGCCGCGCTCAGTGCCTGCGAGCTTGCTTGTGAAGCCGCTGAGGAAGTAATACTGAGTCTGCTCCGGAGTAAGGATAGACACGGGAGGAAGCACGCCGAATGCATCTGCAGAAAGGAAGATTACATTCTTCGCAGCCGGACCAGCGGAAACAGGAGCTACGATGCTCTCGATATGATTGATAGGATAAGATACGCGGGTGTTCTCTGTTACGCTCTTGTCAGCGAAATCGATCTTGCCGTTTTCGTCAACAGTAACGTTCTCGAGAAGAGCGTCGCGGCAGATAGCCTTGTAGATATCGGGCTCGCTCTCCTTGTCAAGGTTGATAACCTTAGCGTAGCAGCCACCTTCGAAGTTGAAGACACCGTTGTCGTCCCAGCCGTGTTCGTCGTCGCCGATGAGGAGACGTTTCGGGTCAGTAGAGAGAGTAGTCTTGCCTGTGCCGGAAAGACCGAAGAAGATGGCTGTGTTCTTACCCTCTTT
Organism: uncultured Porphyromonadaceae bacterium; assembly: GCA_947176915.1. Taxonomy (GTDB): domain Bacteria; phylum Bacteroidota; class Bacteroidia; order Bacteroidales; family Muribaculaceae; genus Lepagella. Next base: position 32,014 of record CAMWSM010000028.1, read on the forward strand.
GTCAGTGTTTGCAGAGCAGTGCATTGAAGCGATGCCGCTCTGGGGAAGGAAGTAGTTCATCATTGAGAACATACCCTTCT